>JAJXYI010000038.1 GCA_021780625.1 bacterium
CTACGACCTCTGCGACGAGCTCGGCCTCCTGCTGTGGCACGACTTCATGTTCGCCTGCACGCTCTACCCGCACGACGACGCCTTTGCCGAGTCGGTGGGCGTCGAGGTGGAACAGCAGGTCGCGCGCATCCGGCACCGCGCCTGCCTCATGCTGTGGTGCGGCAACAACGAGATCCACTCCTGCAATTTCGCCGCGCTCAACGACCCCGCCACACGCGAGGGATACGAGAAGATCTTCCATACGCTCATCCCCGACGTGCTCGCGCGCACCGACGACCAGACGCCCTACTGGCCCTCCTCCGAGTGGCATGGCGAGTTCACCGGCGGCTACCCCGAAGGCGAACGGCGCGGCGACACGCACTACTGGGACGTCTGGCACGCGCGCAAACCGGTGTCCGATTACGAGCGCTGGCATTTCCGCTTCTGCTCGGAGTTCGGCATGCAGAGTTACGCGTCGGCCGAGACGATGGCGGCGTTCTGCCCACCCTCAGATCGCAATCTGTTCGGCGCAGCCTCGGAGAACCATCAGAAGAACCCCTTCGGAAACCAGATCATCCTCGACTACGTGACGCGGCGTTACGGCTATCCGCGCGACCAGGAGTCGCTGATCTACCTGTCGCAGCTCAACCAGGCCTACTGCATGGAGGTCGCGGTCGAGCACTACCGACGCAACCGGCCGCGGTGCATGGGCGCGATCTACTGGCAGCTGAATGACTGCTGGCCCGTCGCCTCGTGGAGCTCGATCGAGCACAACGGGCGCTGGAAGGCCCTGCACTACGCCGCGCGCCGCTTCTTCGCCCCGCTCCTCGTCTCGGCCCGCGTGCTGGGCGACGAGCGCCAGGGCAAGGGCAACTACCGGGAGTCCTCGGTGACCGGCGCGGTGGAACTGCACACGGTCAACGACACGCCGCGCGCGGTTCGCGCCACGCTGCGCTGGGAACTCTCCCTGCTCGACGGCCGCCGCATCCGCGGAGGCTCCAAATCCGTCTCCCTGGCTCCCGCCTCAGCCCGGCTCCAGGCGAAGCTCGACCTCGCGCGCGAGATCGCGCGCCACGGCCGCGAGCGCCTGATCCTCCGCTACGGACTCGTCGTCGCAGGAACCACCGTCAGCGAGGACACTGCGTTCTTCGCCCCACCCCGCTTCCTGGAACTGCCACGGATCGAACCAAGAATCCTCGTCGAAAAGACCGACGCGCGCCACGCCCGGGTCATCATCCACAGTCCGGTGCACCAGCACAGGCTGTTCTTCGAATTCCGGGGCATCCCGCACCACGCCGACGACAACTGGTTCGACGTCCACCCCGGCGAGAAGGCGGTGGTCTCCGTCGAACTCGCCCGCCCCGCGACCCTCGCGGCCCTCCGGCGCAGCCTGCGTCACCAGTCGCTGGCTACAGCCCAGTAGGCGGTCCGGCTCCGTCAACGACGCGCACAGGCGTCCCTTTGCCTTGGGGAATGCCACTCCGACACTGGCCCGACCGCTCAAACCCCACCTACTCCCTTCGCCATGCGCCTTGTCCGTCTCCTCGCCCCGATTCTTGCGATCGCCTCCGCGGCCCCGATGCTGCGCGCACTCGACTCCGTACGCCCCTCCACCCTCTTCCCCGCGCCCGGCTCCACGGGGGCCTGCATCGACACCCACCTTCGGCTCGACTTCCCGTCGCCTGTCACCCTTGGCCGCGCGGGGCTTGTAAGCGTGATCGACGTCGCGAGCGGCCGCGTGGTCGACTCCATCGACGTGTCCAAGCGCACCGACACCCGTACGATTGGCGGGGCCGGCGGCTTCCAGGTGTATCCAATCATCATCGACGGCGACGAGGCCGACGTGGCGCTCCATCCGGGCCGCCTCGAGTACGGACACACCTACGCGGTCACCGTGGACGCCGGCGCCTTCGAGTGCGACGGCCGCCCCTCCGCCGCCATCGAGGGCGACCGCACCTGGATCTTCACCCTGAAGCCCTCCGGCCCGCAGCCCGGCGCGGCAAGGCTCGTCGTCGCCGCGGACGGCGGCGGCGACTTCTGCACCGTACAGGGCGCGCTCGATTTCGTCCCGCATGCCAACAATCGTCCCGTCACCATCCTCGTCCGCCCGGGCACCTACCGCGAAATCGTCTTCCTGGCCGAAAAGAACGACATCACCCTGCGCGGCGAGAGCCGCACGGGCACGGTGATCGAGTACGCCAACAATGCGCGCTTCAATCCGTCGGGCGGCAATCCCTTCGAGGGCGCCTCGCCCGATCCCTCGGCCGAGCACGTGCACGGCGGGCACATCTACCACCGCGGCGTCCTGCTCGCCCACCGCACGCGGAATCTCGTGATCGAGAACCTGACGATGCGCAACCTCACGCCGTACGGCGGCTCGCAGGCCGAGACGATCATCCTCAATGGCGCGACGGACGCTCGCTCGATCCTCCGCGACCTCGACCTCTTCAGCTACCAGGACACCCTCCAGATCAATGGCCAGGCCTACGTCGCCAACTGCCACCTCGAGGGCGACGTGGACTTCATCTGGGGCACGGGACCATGTTATTTCGAGAGCTGCACGTTCCGCTCGCTCCACTCGGGCCGCTATTTCACCCAGATCCGCAATCCGTCGACAAACCACGGATACGTGTTCCATCGCTGCGTGTTCGACGGTGCACCGGGCGTCGCGAACAACTACCTCTCCCGCATCGAGGCCGACCGCTTCCCGAACAGCGAGGTCGTCCTGCTCGACTGCCGCCTCGGACCCGCCGTCGGCGCTCGGGCGTGGCTGGTGAGCAACGCCCACCACGAGCCCGTCGGCCCGCAGCCGAACCTCCATTTTTGGGAATACAACAGCCGCACGCTCGACGGCGCGCCGCTCGACACCTCGGGTCGCGACCGCTTCTCCCGCCGGCTGCACGAGCCCGCGGACGCCGCGCTGATCCGCGACTACACGGATCCGGCCTACGTGCTCGGCGGCTGGAACCCGCTGGCCGCGGCGCGCTGACGCGCCGGGCCTGCGCCCTCAGCCCTTCGCCAGCGCCACAATGCGGTCGAAGGCCCCCTTCGTCAGCGGCATGACCGACAACCGGCTCTGCCGCAGCAGGCCGATGTCCTTCAGCGAGGGCTCGGCCTTGATCTGCTCGAGCGTGACGGGCCTCGGCAGCGTCCGCACGGCCTTCAGCTCCACCGCGCTCCAATCGCCCTCCTCCGCCGTAGCGTCGGGAAACGCCTCGCGCACGACCTCCGCAACGCCGAGCACGGCCTTGGTGGTGACGCTCGCATAAAACAGCACGAGGTCGCCCTTGCGCATGGCGCGCAGGTGATTGCGGGCCTGGAAATTTCGCACGCCCTCCCAGGCGGTGGTTCCGTCGCGGAGGAACTGCTCCCACGAGTAGGCTTCGGGCTCCTGTTTCACCAACCAGGTTTGTTTCGGCATAGGCACGTCGTTTCCGGTACGGAGTCCAATCCACGCCGAAATGCAACTGCGCCGGCCGGCAACGATGCGCGCACCGGTGGACTTACCGCCCGGAAACCCGCGCACAAGGCTCGGCGTCTCCCGCAGTCAACCTCACCCCCTGCGCCCCGCCCCATGAAGACTCCCCTTCTGATCCTCTCGTCGCTGCTCGCGTTCGCGCCCGCGGCCCTCCCGGCCGCCACGGCCGAACACTACCTCAAGTCGGCGCCCTTCCCGATGCCCGACCTGGTCGCCCCAACCTTCCCGAACCGGACCTTTTCGATCGCCGACTACGGGGCCGTCCCCGACGGTCATACGCTGGCGACCGAGGCCTTCGCCAGGGCGATACGCGCCTGCAGCGAGGCCGGCGGCGGCCATGTGGTCGTGCCGCCCGGCCTCTGGATCACCGGACCGATCGTGCTCGCAAGCAACGTGGACCTGCACGCGGAACGCGGCGCGCTCATCCAGTTCACGCCCGACCACAGCCAGTATCCGCTGGTCGGCAAGGGTGGAAAATCCGGCTACATGACCCTGTCTCCACTTTCTGGTGACAACCTCACGAATGTCGCCATCACCGGCCAGGGCATCTTCGACGGCGCCGGCGAAACCTGGCGGCCCGTGAAGCGGGGCAAGGTCACGGTGGCCCAGTGGAAGGCGTTCGTCTCGAGCGGCGGCGCCACCACGAACAATGACTCCGTCTGGTGGCCGACGAAGGCCGCCAGCGAGGGCGAGGCCTACCTCAAGCACCTGCGCGCCACCAACCCCGATCCCACCGTCGCCGACTTCCTGCCCGCCCGCGACTTCCTGCGTCCCAAGCTGCTCGTTCTCTCCGACTGCCGCAACGTGCTGATCGAGGACGTCACCCTGCGCAACTCCCCCGCCTTCGTCTGCTATCCGGTCCACTGCACCAACGTGATCATCCGCGGGGTGTCCATTTTTAATGAATACTGGGCGCAGAACGGCGACGGCATCGACCTGAGCGCCTGTCGCAACGCCCTGCTCTACCGCTGCAACGTCAGCGCGGGCGACGACGGCATCTGCATGAAATCCAGCGGACGCACCGACGACCCCGACGGCGCGCTCAACCACGTGGTGATCGCCGAATGCACCGTCTACCACGCCCACGGCGGCTTCGTGATCGGCAGCAACACCGACGGCGGCATGCGCTACCTCTGGGCCACCCGCTGCACTTTCATCGGCACCGACATGGGCATCCGCGTGAAAAGCGCCCCCGGCCGGGGCGGGCTCGTGCGGGACATCTATGCGACAGACCTCGTGATGAAGGACATCGTCGGCGCCGCCATCGGCTTCCAGACCACCTACGAGGACGTGAAGGCCGGACACCGGGTCAAGGGCATGCCCCCCGGCAAGCCCGGTCGGCTGCCTGATTTCGGACAGTTCACGATCCGCAACCTCGTCTGCGACGGCGCGGGCACCGCGATCGACATCGCCGGGCTCGCCGAACAGCCGGTGCACGACATCCTGATCGAAAACGCCCGGATCGCCGCCCGCCACGGCATGCACGCGCTGAACGCTGCAAACATCACGCTGCGCAAGGTCCGGATCGTCACTCCGGAGAAGCCTGCGATCACCTCCGAATCGAGCACGGGCATCGTCGTCGAAAACTAAATCTCCGGGCCGGGCGGGTCTTGAACCACAGAGACACAGAGGACACGGAGAATACCAGAAGTCAGAGGTCAGAAGTCAGAAGCCAGAGGACAGAGGGCGGACAACGGTGCCCCGCTCCCCTCTTGGCAGCCGAGGCTCGTCTCGCAGGCGCGGGACGGCGCCCCCGTTCGGCAGGCTCAGGGTCTTCGAGAGGTTCCGCTCTCCAAAAGATATGGCCGGCCCGGCTCGATATGGAGCAGTGCGGAGCCTAGGCTCCGCTTTGGACGGGACGTCTCGACGTCCCGCCCTTCTGCCCTCCGACCTACCAACCGAAGGCTCCGATCCAAGCTCACGCGGAGACTCAGAGACGCGGAAAAAACGGACTTCTGTCCTCCGACCTCCGACCTCCGCCCTCCGACTTCTGACCTCTGACTACTGTCCTCTGTCCCCCGACCTCCGACATCCGACCTCCGACCTCTTTTATCTATCTCAGTGCTTCTGTGGTTTAGACCTATCTGAGGCCTTTAATCCAGCGGAGGCAGCCGGACCTGGGTTGCGGTAAACGGACGACCCAGCATGCGTTCGCCGCGCGCCGCGAACCAGGCGGGATCGTCGGTGGTGGCAAACTCCCGGCGCCCTCCGCGCCCCAGTCGCCGCTCGTGCTCCGGATGTCGCTCCAGCCAGTTCGCCAGTCGCTCGGCCACGATGCCTCCCTGCGTGAGAATCGCGATGTCCGGCGGCACCAGGCGGCGAAGCGCCGGGAGCAGCAACGGATAATGCGTACATCCCAAAAGGAGTCGCGAAGGCTCGCGGCCGGGAGCCAGGATCGGCTCGAGCGACTTCCTTAAAAACCATTCGGCTCCCGGACCGTCCAGCTCGCCCGCCTCGACAAGCGGCACCCACATCGGGCAGGCCTGCTGAACGAGTTCAATGCCAGGCGCGAGCTTGTGCAGCTCGATCCCGTAGGAATCCGAGCCGATGGTCCCATCCGTACCCAGCACTGCCACGCGTCCGGTAACCGACGACGGCAGCGTCTCGCCGGGAATCGCCCCGGGCGGCAGACCCGCGAGCGCCTCCACCGAGGGGCGCACGACGCCCAGCACGCGTCGGTCCGGACGCTTCGCCGGCAGGTGCAGCTGCTGGATGTTGCGCAGGGCGCGCGCCGACGCGGTGTTGCAGGCCAGGATGACCAGGGTGCAGCCCTGGTCGAAGAGCCATTCGACGGATTCGAGCGTGTAGCGGTGGATGACCTCCGCGCTCCGCGCCCCGTACGGCGCACGGGCGCTGTCCGCCAGGAACAGGTAGTCGTAGTCCGGCAGCGCCTCGAGGAGCGAGGACAGCACCGTGAGCCCGCCAAAGCCGGAGTCGAATACGCCGATCATGTCCCAACCGCACCGCAGTGCGGGCGCCAAGGCAAGCCGCCAGCGCCCACAACCGCGGAGTCGGCTCAGTCCCGGACAAACGTGGTCAGGCTTCGCGCCGCGAGGTGCACGGGCGCCGCGACGTCCACCGCCGCCTGTTTCCGCCCGCCCTCGAGCTCTGTCGTGGTCTCGGAGCTCCACACTGCCCCGGTGGGCAGACCGGACAAGACCAGGTCGCGCGACGGTCCGAGATTGAGCACGTGGACAACCATGCGGCCGTCGCCAGCCGAAAACGCACTTACCAACACGTCGCTGCGGTCGCTCGCGCAGCCGAGCGCCTCGGCATTCGGGGGCGTGAGATTCGCGAACTGGCGCAACAGCCAGTACCGGCCCGTCTCCCCGATGCTCTTGTCGGGCCGCACGTGCACGAGTCCATAGTCCTCCGTAAACTCCCAA
>JAJXYI010000570.1 GCA_021780625.1 bacterium
TCTCCTCAACGCAGTCGGCGCCGCCTTCAACGGACTCCGCCGTGGCGGCGCACACGGCCCATGGGGCTCCGAACCGATCGCCCGGACCTCAGAGCAAGGAACGTCCTGCGCAACGACGTTCCCAACTGCGGAATTTCCAAGGGCATTTTCTATCCTCATGGATCCCTTCCCCAATTTGAACTGAGCCAGGATCCGCGGGTGCTCGCTCCACTTTGGCCCATCCTGCGCTCTTCTTCGTTGACGCCCTCGCCACCCGGCATCTGCCGGCTTAAGGCGCTGCTCCTATATTGTGAACTCAACCCGCTTTCTAAGCCGGCGCCGCCGCTCCCTTTACACGCTCGTTTTCGCCGTCATGTGCGGCAGTATCGCCGCCGCCATGACGCCTGGCACCGGCTCGGTCACAGGGACCCTGATCGAAATCGCGTCCGGTAAGCCCGTCGCCTCTGCCGACCTCACCGTATTTCGCGATCCAGGACGGCAAATCGTCGCACGCAATAGGACGGATGCCCGGGGGCAGTTCCATTTCGCAGGGTTGCCGAACGGCGCCTACACGCTCGGCTGCGCGGTGGACAATGCCCGCAAGACCACGCGTTTCTCCCTCTCCCCGGACCACGAAACCATCGACCTCGGAACCCAGTTTATCGCCACGGGCGGCTCCGTTGAGCTGGCCAAGATGACCGTCTCCTCGACCAGGGCCCGCTTCTACGAATCGATCGACCGCAAGGTGTACGACGTCGGCAGCAACCTCCAGAGCGCAGCCGGATCCGCGAGCAGCATCCTGGAAAACATCCCGTCGGTTGAGGTCGATTTGGACGGCAAGGTCAGCCTGCGCGGAAACAGCAACGTGCAGATCCTGATCAACGGCCGGCCCTCGGCCATGCTGTCCGCCGCCAACCGCGCGATGTTCCTGGAGCAACTTTCCGCCGATTCGATCGAACGCGTGGAAGTCATCACCAATCCCGCCGCCAACTACCAACCCGACGGGACCGCCGGTATCATCAATCTGGTCATGAAGCACAGTCACGCCCCTGGCCTCTCGGGCTACGGCCGGGCCTTCGTGGGCAGCGCGCGGCGGGCAAACGGCGGCCTATCGCTCAATTACAATCCGGGTTTCTACAACGTTTTCGGCACCGTCAACGTGCGCCAGGATGACCGCTATCGCACGAGTCAGGAGACGCGCAGGCACACGGACTCCTCCACCAACACGCCGATTTCGACCAACCAGACCAGCTCCGAGCACATGCGTCCGCTTTCCAGGCTGGTCGAGTTGGGCGGCGACGTGAATCTCACGCCCCTCGACAAGCTCCACGCCACCACAAGCTATGATTACCTCTCGTTCTACCGGACTTCGACCGTGAGCAACCTCGCGCAGACCGTGGGGGGCCCCGTTTCGCTGGACTACAACCGGTTCCGGACCGACCCGGAATGGCACAAGACCGTCGAGCTCACCACGCGCGAGGAACACACTTTTGCGACGCCGGGCACCGAACTCGACGTGGGTTTCAGATACGAATGGCATCAGGAGCTCGAGAACAACCGCTACCAGAACGTCTACCGCACGCCCGCGACGCCCGACGAATTCGACACTACCCGCATGCACCCGACGGACTCCGGCACGAACGCCACCGTCGACTACACCCACCCCTTCGCCGGCGGGGCAAAGTTCGCCGCCGGATACTCCGGCGACGCGAACACCTACGACACCGATTTCCGGGCGACCACCTTCGACCCCGCCTCGGCCGCCTGGGTCGTCGACCCGCTCCAGACCAACCACTTCATCTACAAGGACTGGATCGACGCAATCTACGCCACCTTCGGGCGCCCGATCGGCCGCTTCGGATTCCTCGCGGGGGCTCGGGTGGAGCGCACCCTCGTCCACACCGACCAGCTCTCCACCGGCGCGACCGACCGCACCGAATATTTTCGCCTCCACCCCACCCTGCACCTCTCCTACCAGCTCTCCGACACGTCCCAGCTGCAGCTCAACTACAGCCACCGCGTCCGACGCCCCGAGAGCGACGATCTGAATCCATTCCCCGAATACCAGGACCCCTACAACCTCCGTGCCGGCAACCCGAAGCTCATGCCCGAGGAAACGCACTCGCTCGAGGCGGGCTACAGCTACAACCGGGACAGCACGAGCTACGTGGCGACTGTGTACTACCGGGACACCTACAACGCGTTCACCACCGTCACGCGGTACGTCGACGCAGTGACCCTGCTGACCACCCAGGAGAACCTGTCCTCCAACCAATCCGGGGGACTTGAGTTCGGCGCCGCCCGACCGCTCAGCCAGGCCGTCGACCTGAACTTCAGCTCGAACGCGTATTATAGTCAGATCGACGCAAGCAACCTCGGCTTCAGCGAAAGGCGCTCGACGATCGCCTGGATGGCCAAGCTCAACCTGGATTGGAAGCCGACGAAGCGGGACAATGTCCAGGTGGACGCCCACTACGCCGGCAAACGCCTCACCGCTCAGGGTTATCGCCTTGCTTCGCACTACATGAACCTCGGACTCAGGCACCAATTTCCCGGAACGGGCCTCTCGTTCATCGTCACGATCTCGGACCTGTTCAACACCAGGAGGGAACGGACGGTGATCGATACACCCGCCCTTTACGACAATCTGCTCCGCCGTCGTGCGTCGCGGGCCGTGTATGCGGGTTTCGTCTACTCCTTCGGCAGATCGTCGAAAAATGCGAAGGGATCCGACTTCGACTTCTCGCTCTGAACGCCTCCCTCTCCCCTCGCCGAAGCCCCCCTCTGCGCCATCATCCGGGTGTGCCCTTTGGGCAGCACACCCTCAAAGTACCATCGGTCGGTCCGTGGCCGGACCGACGACTTAGGCTTTGACGTTGAAGTAACGACTCGTGCCGGTTTTCGGTCCGTTTGCCGGAGCCGACTGGGCGGTCTGAGCCTGTTCCTTCGCCAGTTTTTGCACTGCCTGCTGGTCGCCTTTGGCGGCCTCCGCCTTCGTTTGTGCAACCGTCTCCTTGGCCTCCTGAGCTGCGCTCGAGAACGCCGTTCCTGATATGCTTTGAATGCTCATTTGAATGTTGTTTTGTCCTTGTCCGTTTCTGTTCGTGGTTCTGCTGGACAAACCAACATCGACCGGCATTCCCCGAACTTGAGGCTTGCCGGAGCAGTGGGGCAAACGACGCGGTCAAAACGCCCGGCTGCGGGCAAACCGCGTAGTGCGTTCTTGGTGACACCTTCCCAGCTGCCGCTCACCCCTCCCGGGAGAGCTCGATCGAGCGGTCGCGGGCGGCGATGACGGTCTCGAGGATCGTATCCCTGAAACCGCGCGCCTCCATGCGCTTGAGCCCGGCATAGGTCGTGCCGTTCGGCGAGGTCACCTGGTTGCGCAGCTCCTCGGCCTCCGCCGTGCTGCGCGCCATCAGTTTTGCCGATCCCAGGATCGTCTCCACCGCAAGCGAATAGGCCGCCTCGCGCGTGAGCCCCGCCGCGACTCCCGCCTCACGCAGTGCCGCCGCAAATTCAAAGACATACGCCGGGCCGCTCCCGCTCAACGCCGTCACCGCGTCGAGCAGCGATTCCTGCAACTCGACGGTCTTCCCCAGAGAGCCGAGGATCGCCGTCACGATCGAACGGTCGCCGTCGCTCAAGGGCCTGAGGGAGCACCACCCCGTGATTCCCGCACCGATCTGGCCCGGGGTATTGGGCATCGCTCGGACGACGTTGCGCGCACCCGGGAAGGTTTGTGCGATGCGTTCGATGCGCTTTCCCGCCAGGATCGAAAGCACCAGCTTTCCGCCCGTCAGCGCCACCAGGCTCGCATCGAGCCCGCTCAGTTGCTGCGGCTTGCACGCAAGCACCACCGCCTCGGCTTTCGCCAGCAAGTCCGGCAGCGACCCGGCCAGTCGTATGCCGGTCGCCTCGGCGAGATGCTTGGCCGTGTCGTCGTTGCCGCCAATGCACGCAAGGTCGGAGGGACGCGCCGCGCCGCTCGAGATTAGTCCGCCAACCATGGCCGAGGCCATGCGTCCGGCGCCGATGAATGCGATGTTGCTCATGCTGAGGCACCACAAAGCAGCGAATCCCCTAAAGCGCAAGGACGCGGCCCACCTTCAGGCGCCCGCCGAATTCTGCGCCGCCGCCAGCTCCACCATGACCATGCAGACGTCGTCCTCCAACGCCGCCCCTTTTTCAACGCCCAGGAACGCGCGCAAATCCCCGAGCACCCCGTCCATGAGCGCCTCCTTTCCCTCCGCCATCCTCGAGCGCACCGAGGCCAGAAGCCGGTCCGCACCGAACGCCTCCCCCTTCGAGGTTTCCGCCTCGTATAGGCCATCCGTGAACAGAAGCACGCTGTCGCCCGGGGCCAACATGAGCGAGTGCGAGGCATAGTCGGCATCAGGCAGCAGCGCGATCGCAGGATCGGGTCCGCCCGCCGAGGCCAGGTACTCCACCACCCCCGCGGTCCGGCGGATCAGGATCGGATTCGGATGCGCCGCGTTCGCGTACCTCAGTTCCTTGCGCGTGGCGTCGATCACCAAATAGAACGCAGTCGCAAACAGGACCGTGTCGCTGCGCTGTAGGATCGCCCTCAGGGCCCGATTCAGCTCCTCCATCATCCGCCCCGGCTCCGCCGCCCACACGATCGTCTCCTCCAACAGCCCGCGGATAAGCGCCGTCACCAAAGAGGCACGAACGCCGTGGCCCATGACGTCGCACAGGAAAACCCCCGCCGCCGTGTGCGCCACCGGGAAAACCTCGAAAAAGTCCCCCGCCATCGCACTGCTCGGGATCCAGCGATACGCAAACTGCAGCGTGCTCTGTCCCGGAGCCGCGTTCTTTGGCACCACCGGATACTGCGAGGGCAGCAGCGCCTCCTGAACGTCGCGCGCCACCGCGAGCTCCGCCTCCATCTGCGCGTTCTTCTGGCGCAGCTCCTCGTTCGATCGGGCCAGCTCCGCCTCCAGACGTCGCGTCTCCAGCGCCGCCGTCATCGCCCGCCGGATCGTCGCCTGGTCGAGCGACGCCTTGATCAGATAGTCGCGAGCCCCGCGTTTCATCGCCTCCACCGCGATCTGCTCGTTTCCTCCCCCGGTCAGCATGATGACCGCCGGACGCCGGTCCTTCGGCATCTCCTGGATGCGGCCAAGCAGAACCAGCCCGTCCGTGTCCTGTAGATGGTAGTCCAAAAGCACCAGTTCGTAACGCCGCCGCTCCAGCTCCTCCAGCATCACCGCCCCCGTCGTCACCCACGTCGCCGAACACCGCAGGCTGTCGCCCATGCGACGCACAAGCAGCTGCAGCCAGGCCCCAACGGAGGGGTCGTCATCCACAATCAAAACCGGAATGGGCGACTCGGGCATGGTGGGAGGGCCGTGTCCCGGACTCTCGCCGGGCCGCAGGCGACTATATGCGCCGGCGCCAGCGGGAGAAGGCTTAAGTGTCCCGAAGCGCAGACCGTCCTGCCGCGCTCATTCGAACAACCGGACTTCCGACAGCCACCACTGCCCTTCCTTCTTCTCGATCCGGCCCAAAAACTCCCGGCCGGGCGAGAGGCTGCGCATCATCGCGGGATCGACGCGCACCGGAAGGTCACCGGGGCGGAATAGTCCGGGCACCGCAGTGTGATGGATCGTCAGCGCGGCACGATTCGCATCCACCGTCAGAATACGTCCGCGGATCGGATAGCCGGGCAGGCTTCCCGGCCCGCACTTGCAGTCGCTGTCGAGCAGCGCGAGCTGCGCGGCCGCCGGCAGGCGGAGCACGAGGCAGCGCAGGCTCAGCCGCCCGCCCGTCCCCCGCCGGACGATCGTCGCGAGCAGTTCCGCGCGCCTACCCTCCCCCTCCCGAAGCACGGCCAGGCGCACGGGGCCGGGCACTCCCCGCGCCGGAAGCGGCTCGATCAGCGCCGGCATCGACGAGGCCCCGCTCCCGGCGTAACGCCGCAGGTACGTCCCGCCGGGCATGCTGATGTCGCTGCCCGGATTCTCTGTCCAAAGCACCAGCTGCGAGCCGTCGCCCAGGATCGCCACAGCCACCGGCCCCACCGCCCTCCCAAGGTCGCAGCGCTGGGCCTCCGTCCAACGCAGCCCGCCGTCCGGCGTCATCGAATTCAGGATACGAGGCTCGCCGTCCGGCGCCGTGTACCACGAGGCCGCAGCGAGCGGCCCGCTCCGCGAGAGCATCACCGCCGGCACGCCCGGCGCCGCCGCCATCCATCGCGCCCGCCCCACCTGTGTCAAACGCCTCCCACCCGCCTCTTCCACGCGCACCGCTATGGGATCGCCGGCCCCCTCCTTCGTCAGCCCGCGATAGACGACCAGGCTCGATCCGTCCTCAAACCCGGCCAAGGCCGGCGACGCCAGGCTCACCGGCGCAACCAGCACCGACGGCACCGCGCCCGCCGCTGCCTCGTCCGCTTCAAAACACAGGTCCCCGCCCGCGGCGCCCCCAGGTCCGCGGCCGATCCACGCCAGCGTCCATCCGCCGCCCGGCTTCGCCGCCACCGAGGGCCACGCAGACCCTTCCGATCCAGCTGAAATCGCACACGGCGCCGTCCAACTGCGGCCTCCATCAGACGACGTAGCCAGCATCGCCCGCTGCCCGCCACCCGCGGCGCCGCTCACCTCCTCCGTCCACACCACCGCCATTCTCCCGCGCGACCCGATCGCAAGGCGCGGTCCGCCGCCCGCCGTCTCCGACGCAAGGGTCCGTGATACGGCCACCGTCCCGGGCGTCATCCACCGGCCACCCGCTCGGTCAAATTCCGCCACACGCAGCGCCTCCCCCCCCTTTCCACGCTCCACCCAAAGCATCCCCACCGCCCCCTCCGGCGACCGCGCCAACTCCGGCCCTTCAACCAAGGTCCCCACGGGCGTCGCCACCGGTTTGACGTCCACCATGAGGCGCAGATCATAGTGCCGCTCTTGTGCGATCACGGCCGATACCGACAGGGCGAACAGGGCGAGTATCCAAAAGGGGCGCGACATGCCCGGACTCTTCCAATGCCCACCCACCGTGGCAAGCGCGGCGGGCGCCTCCCCCCAACCCTGCGCCGCACTGCCCCCAACCACGCTTTTCCCTCGCCTCCTCTCAGCCTCCCGAGTGCCCTCGTGCCGATGTCCCCTGAGTCAAAACCCGCCGTCACCGTGCTCTCCGGCTTCCTGGGTGCGGGCAAGACGACCGTGCTACGGCATCTGCTCCGGCAAACCGAGGGCGAACGCTGGGCCCTCGTGGTCAACGATGTCGGCTCCATCAACATGGATGCCCGCCTGCTCAAGGGCGAGGCGCTCGGCGACGGCGCCCAGGTCTATGAACTCGGCCAGGGCTGCATCTGCTGTTCCATCCGCGACGATCTCGCCGAGACCGTCTGCCGCCTCGCCGCCGAAGGCTCCTACCACCGCATCCTCGTCGAGACCACCGGCGTGGCCGAGCCACGCGCGATCGCGGGACTCTTCGTGAACAAGAACCTGTTCGGACGCAGCGTCGACGACTTCACCCGGCTGGACGCACTCGTCACCGTGGTCGACGCAGCCGATTTCGGCCGGCGCTGGCGCGGACACTCCGGTCCCAGGCAGGCCGCCTCCGGCCCGCGGGATCTCGTCGAGCTGCTGTTCGAACAGGTCGAATGCGCCGATTTGATCGTCCTCAACAAGAGCGACCTCGCCGCGCCGCGCGAGCTCGACGAGCTCGAAACCGGCCTGCGCGGCCTCAATGCCGGGGCGGAGATCCTCAGGACCGAGCTGGGACAGGTGCCCAGGGAATGGATACTCGGACGATCCCTCTTCGCCCGCGAGCGCACCCTCGCGGCCGCCCGCTGGATTTCCGAACTCAACACGGCGGCGGCCCCCGCCCCGGCGGCGCCCCGCCCCGCCCGCCCCTCGGCCGCCAGGGTCGAACCCGACTACACGGCGCGCTACGGCCTCCGCAGTTTCCTCTTTCACGCGCGCCAGCCCTTCGCCCAGGCACGCCTCGATGCCCTGCTCCGCGACGGTCTCCCCGGCATCCTGCGCGCCAAGGGCCTGCTCTGGATCGCCGAACGGCCCGACGAGACGGCCTTTCTTTCGCTGACCGGCAGCACCACACGCATCGACTGGCTGAGCTGGTGGTGGGCCGCCCTGATCGAAAACGGAAAAGCCCGCCCTGAGGAACGACCCGAGCCCATCCGGCGTCTCTGGGTCGAGCCCCATGGCGACCGGCGCCAGGAACTCGTGCTCATCGGCTCCGGCTACGACGAGCCGCGGCTGCGCTCCGCGCTCGAGGCCTGCCTCCTCCCAGCCCCCCTCCCACTCCGCTCTGGAAACCGCGACCTTTCGCCATCAACCTGACGCCCCTCTCCCGCTCATGTTGTCCCTCGCCCGATCAAGCCTCCGGCACGAATTTCACCGATATGTTCCCGCCATCCTCGCCGTGGCCTTCGCCAGCCTCCTGCTTCTGATCCAGATGGCGCTCCTCCTGGGGCTGTTCGGAATCGTGACCTCAGTCATCGACCGCTCGGCCGCCCAAATCTGGCTCACCTGCCCCAGGCTCGCCAGCTTCGACCAGGGCACCGACATCCCCGCCCGCAGCGCCCTCGCTCTCAAGGCGCTGCCCGCGGTCGCCGCCACCGAGGAGGTCGAGATGCTCAACGCCTCGGTCCGCATCCCCGGAGGCGCCATGATCCCCACCACCGTCATCGGCTATGACCTGCGTCCCCACTCCTTCGTCATGCCCGCCGCATTCCGCCCCGCCCTGGCGGAGGCGCTCCACCTGCCCGGAGGCGTCGTCGTCGACATGGCCGATGCCGACAAGCTCAGCGCCAAGATTGGCACCATCCTCGAAATCAATGGCGTTCGCGCCCCCGTCGTCGGCTTCACGCGCCACTTCCGCGGCGTCGGCGGCGTCTACCTGTTCACTTCAATCGAGAGCGCCCGACGCTTCTCCGGAAACGGGATCGAGGTTCCCGCCATGACCACCTTTGTCGCCGCCAAACTGCACGACCCCGCGCTCGCACAACAGGTCCGCGACGCTGTGCAGCCGTCCTCCCCCAACCGCACCTTCGACGCCTGGACCAGCCAAGACCTTTCACGACACTCGCAACTCTACTGGCTGTTCGAAACCGGCATGGGCGTCGGCGTGCTCTTCTCCGCCCTGATCGGCGTCGTCGTCGGCGTCGTCATCACCAGCCAGACCCTTCGCGGCATCATCCTCGCCTCCCTCAAGGAATACGCGACGCTCCGCGCGATGGGCGTCTCCGTCGCCTCGCTGCGGAAGATCGTCCTCGAACTCGCCGCCTGGATCGGCGGCCTCGGCCTGGTCGTGACCGCCGTCGTCGCCGCCGCACTCGCCGTCATCGCCGACCGCTCCAGCGTGAGCCTCGATTTTCCATGGTGGACGATCGCCATCACGATCGTCTTCACGTTCGCCGTCGCCTTCGCCTCGGGCTTCATCGCCCTGCGCGTGCTCTACACGGCCGAGCCCTCCGAACTGCTCCGCTGATGACCCTCGACAAGGCACCTTCCCTCGTCGCCCATGCCCTCCACCGGGGGTTCGTGTCCGGCCATGTACGCCAGGAAGTGATACGCGGGATCTCCCTGGAAATCTTCCCCGGCGAGCTGACCATGATCGCAGGGCCCTCCGGCTCCGGGAAAACCACGCTCCTCGCCCTGCTCAGCGGCCTGCTCTCGCCCGAACGAGGCTCCGTCATAAGCCTGGGCCAGGAAATCGAGACGCTCCCCGAGCGCGAGCGCGAACGTTACAGGCTCAGGCACACGGGGTTCGTCTTCCAGGGTTTCAATCTCTTCTCCTCGCTCACCTCCTTCGAGCAGGTCGTGCTGCCCCTGCAATACGGAGCCCGCCCCGGCACCGACCTCAAGCAGGCCGCCCTCTACGCGCTCGAGGAGGTCGGCCTCACCGAGAAGCTCCACCTGCGCCCGCTGGAATTGTCCGGCGGCGAAAAACAGCGCGTCGCCGTCGCCCGCGCCATCGCCAAAGCACCCGAACTGCTCTTCGCCGACGAGCCCACCAGCGCGCTCGACTCCCATAACGCCGAACGCATCGTCGTTCTCTTCAAACGCCTCGCGCACCGGCACCAGTCCACCATCGTGTGCGTCACCCACGACGAACACCTCCTCCGCCACGCCGACCGCGTCCTCCACTTGCGCGACGGCCTCATCCTCGACGACAAACGACGATCCGCCTGATGAACGTGTCTCACTCCCTCTCCATGCTCCTCCTCGCGTCATTGCTCGCCTGCTCCGCAGCTCCCGCGCACGCAGCCGACACCTCGGACGCCACCTCCCCGCAACTCCAGTCCCCCTGGACAGCCCTCGCACGCGGTCGCGTCGAGCCCTCGGGCGGCATCGTCCAGGTCGCAACCGCACGCGACGGAATCGTCCAAACCCTGCTCGTCTCGGAGGGCCAGCACGTCACCCAGGGCCAGCCCCTCGCAAGGCTCAGCGACGCCGATGCGCGCCTAAATCTCTCCCTCGCCCAATCCGAGCTCTCCCAGGTACAGGCCGCCCTCGCCCCCCTCGCCCTGCGCGAAGCCGCCGCGCAGCATGAGATCGCGCGCCTCGCTCCGCTGGTCTCCGAGCAGCTCGCAAACGCTGCCGATCTCGACCAGGCCCGGGAACGCGAAGCCCTCATAAAGGCCGAGTTCGGGCAGGCCCAACGCGCCTGCGACACCGCGCAGGCCCGCCTCGCTATCGCCCGGCACGAGATCGACGCCCGCACTATTCTCGCTCCCGCCGCCGGCCGCATCCTGCGCTGCCTCGTCAAGGCCGGCGAAGGAGTCAGCACCCAGTCCCCCTCCCCCCTCTTCTGGCTCGCCCCCGATGGCCCACTCACCGTCCGCGCCCAACTCGACGAGCAGTCCTCCCACCTCGTCACGCCCGGCGAGTCCGCCCACATCGTCCCCGATTCCTCCAACACCAGCGTGGCCACCGCCCGCGTGCAGTCCGTCGGACTCGTCTTCGGCCCCCGGCGCCCCGCCACCGACGATCCCGCCGAACGCCAGGATCTGCGTGTCGTCGATTGTCTGCTCGTTATCGAGGGCCCCGCTCCCGATCTGATGATCGGTCAACGCGTCGTCGTCCGCTTTCTCAAATCTTCCGCCGCAGCCAAATGAGATCCCGGCCGCCACAAGACCGTCCCTCTCCCCGTGCCCTCCTGTGCGGTCTCGCGTGCGTCGCGCTGCTCGGCGGCTGCGCCACGCCGTCATCGCCGACCTCATCGCAGCGCTCCGCCGTCTCCCTCCCCACCACGTTCGACGGCCGCCTCCCCGGCCCAGCCCGGCCGGCCTCCGCACCGCTCACCCCCGCGTGGTGGACCTCCTTCAACGATCCCACGCTCGACCACCTCATCTCCCACGCCCTCGAAGCCAATGAGACTCTGAAGATCGCCGACGCCCGCCTGCGCCAGGCGCAAGCCGAAGAGACCGCTGCCCGCGCCGGCCCGAAACCCTCGGTCAACGCCGTCGCGCAATACCAGCGCCAGCACCTTCCTCCCAACGACCGCAACAAGGACCCGCTCGTCAGCCAGTACGCCATCACCGGCTTCGAGGCCTCCTGGGACGCCGATCTCTTCGGCCGCGTCCGCAATCTCGCGGCCGCCGCTCACGCCGACGTGCAAGCCGCAAGCGCCGCACGCGACAACGCCTCCCTCGCCGTCGCCTCCGAACTCGCAAGCGCCTATTTTCAGTTCCGTGGAGACCAGTCCGCCCTCGCCCAGGCCCGTCGCGCCCGCGAACTCCAATCCTCCAAACTCCCCTGGATCCAAAGGCGGATTTCCGCAGGCGAGGCCAATCGCACCGATCTGGCAGAGGCCACCCTGCGCCTCGATTCACAGGATGCAGACCTGGCAGACCTCGAGCAGCGCTCCGCCCACACCCTGCACCGCCTGAGCGTGCTCGCGGCCGAACCCACCGAGACCCTGCGCACCGCACTCGCCCAACCCGCCCGCCTGGACGCGGAGCCCGAGTCCCCCGCCCACGCCAGCCCCGCAGCACTACTGCGTCACCGCGCCGACATCCGCCAGGCCGAACGCGAACTCGTCGCCGCCCACGCGATCGACCAGGCGTCCCGCGCCGACCTGTTCCCACGCCTCACGTTCAACGGTCAACTGAGTTTCTTTGCCTTCGGCTGGGGCCTCGGCCCCACCCTCCAATGGGATCTCTTCGATCGCTCGCGGGTCAAGGCCCGCGAGGCCAGGGCCGGCGCGCAGGTCGACGAGGCCTTTGCCCGCTACCAGCGCACCGTAAGCGAGGCCGTCGCACAGGTGGAGGACGCACTCTCCGATCTCAAGACAGCCAGGGCACGGCGCGACAGCCTGAAATCCGCCGCCGCAGAAGCCGCAAAGCTGGCCGCCTACACCCGCCGCCGCGCCCAGGCCGGCCTCGCCAACCGTATCGATATTGCGGATGCAGAAATCTCCGAGGCCCGCACCCGCCTGGCTTTGGACTCCCAGGAGGCGCTCGTGCGCCAGGCCTGGGTCGGCCTCTTCCGCGCGCTCGGCGGCGGCTGGAGCGACGACTCCGCACGCACGGTCAACGCCCCGACGGCGTCGTCCGGCCGTTGAGTACTCCGCGGCGCCCGCGTCATCGGCCCCTAATGCATGGGGTGGTAGGGTTGCGTCTCACGGCCACGCCCCAATCACGCGGACGTACCGTGCCCAATCCATGAAATCCATCCTCCCTCCCTCCCGTCTGCTCGCCGTCACCGTTTCCCTGCTCGCCGCCGGTCTCGTCACCGTCCTCGCCGCCGACAAGCCCGACCGGGACACTTCGCCGACACTCGCCTCCGTCCGCGTCACCCATGCCGTCGATCGCACCGTCCTGCCTTCCCTCGCCAGAATTTCCTTCGGACAGGCGCTCGCCACGGCCAGCCGGGCCGTCAAGGGAGCCGTCATCAAGGGCGAACTCGAGGCTGAGGACGGCAACCTCATGTATTCCTTCGATATCGTGACACCCGCGAAAGTCGTCATGGAGGTCGAGATCGACGCGGGAAATGGAAAGGTTCTCGACGTCGGCAGCGACTGAGCTCCCGGAGCTGCCCCGACTGTCTCCGGCGGATCATTACTGCAGGATTACCGATTCAGCTTCCCGTCCAAGAAGGCTCTTACGCAAAGGGCGCCAGCGTCGTATCAAGCTACACTATATCGACTTAAAATACCTCAAGTTATCCGCGTCCGGTGCGATGATACGATTGTCCATCAACGACAACCCTCAACCAAGGATGGTAAATGAAAATCGGATCGATTGGTTCCTCCGGCCCGTCAAGCGCAGCCGAGGAAGCCCGCGAAACCCGCGCGCAAACGCAGATCGAGGCGCGCAATGGAGACCAGCAGGCAGCACAGCTCCTGGCTCGTCTCAACGCCCAGAAGGCCCCTCAGGCCGCCCAAACCCCCAGCCCTCGTGACACGAGTTCGCAGGGGCGGGCCCTGAACGCCAAGGCCTGAGCCGCAAGGCGCTCGCCTCATCCCGGAAACGGAATTCCCGAAGGCTCCGCTTCCGAAACCAACGCAAAAGCCCCGGTCTTGCGACCGGGGCTTTTGCGTTGGGTCGACAGACCAACAGCCCTTGCCTCGGTTGCGCCCACCCTGTCCGCCACCTTCACCCTGCCGCACTCCTAAATTCGGCGGCCGGATGGAATAGCAGGGAACGAAGAAAAAGCAGCTTACCACAGAATTGAGAGCGTTGGTTTGTTCACCGTTTGGGTGGATCGATTTTCGCTCGGTGATTTCGTATAGTAGATTGGATCGGCCTACCTCGTTATCCTCGTTTCCTTCTGCTAACTGCTTTTTTTAAGTTCATTGCCTGCTTTTCGTCTCCACTCACCTCTTTCGGATTAATATTTGACTAATCGGTAGCTTTCGGCACCGTCCTCGACCGTACCCATGCCGCGCCACACCGACTCCCGCGAACGCCTGATCCAGACAGCCTCCGAGCTGGTCTGGCGACAGAGCTATTACGGGACGAGCGTCGACGCGATCTGCGAACACTGCCAAATCAAGAAAGGCAGCTTTTACCATCACTTCCCGTCCAAGCAGGCACTCGTGATCGCGGCCCTCGACCATCAGTGGCAGGGATTTCGACACTTCCTCGACGAATCCTTCTCCTCGTCGCTCCCACCGATCGAGCGCTTTCGGACCTATCTCAAAGGCACCTTCGCGAGCCAGTTGCAACATTTTGAACAGGCACATTTCGTGCTGGGATGCCCGCTCTACTCCCTCGGCACCGAGATTGGCACCCAGGAGCCCGAGATCCGCGCTAAGATCGACGACCATCTCGGCACGATGGCCCGCTACTTCACCACTACCCTCCGCGACGCCATCGCCTCCGGCGATATTCCGGCATGTGATTCGGAACTCCTAGCCCGCCAAATTCTTTCGTTTTGCGAAGGCTCGATGTCCCTGGGCCGAATCGGCAACACCCTTCGCCCCATTCAGGATATGGAATCGGGTGTGATGCGCCTGCTCGGCATCGCTTCGATCGACCGCGCAGCGTGATTTTTGGTCCAGTAAACTACCAACCAGTCGGTTAAAATAGAAAACACTCCATGAAATCCATCGTCATCGTTTACTACTCAGGCAGCGGTCACACGGCGCTCGTCGCCGACTCCGTCGCGAAGGGCGCGCGGTCTGTCCCCGATACCCAGGTCGATCTGCTCCGCATCTCCGGCGAGCAAATCCAGCAGGGGCGGTGGAAGGACGACGCCACGCTCGCCAAGCTCGCCTCCGCCGATGCCATCGTCTTCGGAACCCCCACCTACATGGGCGGCGCATCGGCTCAATTCAAGGCCTTCGCCGACGCCACTGGCGAGACCTGGTACAAGCGCGGCTGGTCGGGCAAACTCGCCGCTGGCTTCACCTCCTCCGGCAGCCCGAGCGGCGACAAGCTCTCCACCCTGCTTTATCTGAATGTGTTCGCCAACCAACACGGCATGCTCTGGATCCCGCAGCCCAATATCAACTCAGCCGCAGTTGGCCGCACCGATGGGGTCAACCGCCTCGGCTCCCACACCGGCGTCATGGCTCAAAACACCGGCGCTCCCGGCACGCCCCCCGTGCTCGATTCCGGCGACGCGACGACCGCCGAGCTGCTGGGCAGGCAGGTCGCCACGATCGCGAAAAGACTCTGACTGTCATTCACGATCATTGGTTTGCAAACCTCTCAAAACATTCCATAATGCCACTTGTCCGACAAAGGGCCTAACACAATCAAACCGAGAGCCCTTTGATCCGCACCGACTGTCTCCCTCATAGCGGATCCCCAAACCCCGGCCGCCTTATCATTAGGGTTGCCGGGTTTTCGTCTTTGAAGACGCCCCCAAGGCCGACGCCATGAAGTACACAATCCCCAGGTTGAACGCAAACACCAGCGCACGCCACGGGCCCGGATGGCTGTAGATCGCATACCCTTCGAACGGCAGGTAGACCGCACCTCCCAGCACCGCTATCCACTCCGCCCACCGCTTCTCGTTCCACAAACCGATCGCCTCCGCAAAACGGATACACGCGTATCCAAACGCCACTGTCGCGAGCACCCGGATTTTGAGCGGCGACAGATCCGACATCGCCCTCAGGAAGATCTGCGAGTATTTCCCCATCGGGTCGATGTGCATCAAGCCCATCCATTGGCCCGCTGCGGCCGCCAGGCTCCGATGTCCAAGCCTCACCAAGCCAAAGCCCGCCCCGAGGACCAGCACGCCCTTCGAGGCCTCCAGCACAGCGATCGCGCGGGCTCCTTTTGAAAAATTCATCCTGAAACGCAGCAGTCAACGGTCATGTCGATTCGACCGCTGAATTCAACAAGGACCTGCAAAGGACCAGGCCGTTGCCCCGAAGTTGGCCGGGAAATTCCATGCGTCCACCTGAGCGGCGGGTCGATTTCGAGTTTTTTGTCCCATCGCAGCTTGGTTCTCTCCACTTGGTTGGATTCGTTTTCGTGTGTTCAATCGCATCGCCAAGTCTGGCCGTTCGCCCACCCCCTGCGCAAACATGCTCAACGGCTCCGTGCGCAAGCAGGAAACCTGCCGAATCCCGATATTCCTACCCCATCTTCGTAGTCTCCCAGGTAATTTGCAGTTGCCGCAGCTCCGGCCCCTTCGCTACTCCTAGGAGAATGCTGGCGTAGAGCGTCCATCCCTGTGCACTCCGCCGCATTTCACACAACGGCTGCTGCTCCCTGATTCACCGGTGAGCGCGCCTCAACCCATAAGGTAATACAAACATGTCAGATACAGAACAGTCTGGCGCACCCGGCGCGGCTCACTCCGAGCCTGCGCCCACGCCAGCCACGTCCGCCGCGCCCGCAGCCCCTACAGAGGCTTCCGTACCCGCGCCCGCGACTGAGTCATCCACGCCCAATGCCGGGGCTTTCGGCAGCACCCGCGGTTCAGGTCTGGCCCGCGGCAAACGTCAGTCGAGCGCGCCGGCTTCCGCCGTCGCCCAGAATGCAGAGTACACGCCGACCTCCATCGAAGTCGTCAAAAACGAGACGAGCTTCGTGAATCCCTTCGCGCCCGCCCAGCCCGCCGCTCCCGCGGCTCCGGCTCCGGTCGTCGAAGCAAAACCCGAAGTGGAGCCGGCCCCCGCGGTCAGCTCCATCCCCACGCCCGCGCCGGCTCCCGCCCCCAAAGTCGAGCAGCCTCGCGACGCAAACCCGACACCCGAACCGAGCACCGCAGAGGAGCCCTCCGAAGCCACGCTCAATATCCTCCCGCCCGCCGAGACCAAGCGTCCCGCCCAAAGCTGGGAGAATCGTCCGTCTTTCCGCACTCGCGAGTCCGGCGACCGCCGGCCCCGCCGCGAAGACCGTGACGAGAATCGTGACGAGGTTCGCAGCGAGGTTCGCGGCGAAGATCGCAGTGATGCTCGCGGCGAAGATCGCAATCAGATCCGCAGTCAGGATCGACGCCAGGACCGCGGCCAGGACCGCGGTCCCCGGCGCGACCAGCCGCGCATCGAACAGCGAGGTCCGCTTCCCAAGGAAGAGCCCGCCCCCAAGAAGGGCGGTCTGTTCGCCTGGCTCAAGAGCCTCTTCGCCAAACCCGAGGAACCCGCTCCCCAGCCCGAACCCCGCCGTGACGGCGATCTCTCCAGGAACCGCAACAACCGCAATCGCGGCGGTCGCGGTCGCGGAGAAGGCGGCGAACGCCGCGGAGGTCCCGGCGGCGCTCAGCAGCAGGGCCAGCGCGAAGGCGGCAATTCCTACTCCGACTACGGTCGCGGAGGCGATGGCGGCCAGCGCCGTCGCCGCCGTCGCGGCGGTCGCGGTCGTCATCACGGCGACCAGGGTCGCGGCGATTACCGCGGCGGCGACCCCCGTCCCCCGCAGGCCTGAGCCCCCCTCCTTCCACACGAGGCACCCGTTCACACGGGTGCCTTTTTTTGTCGTTTCCGTCTGGATTCCGCCCCCACGCTCGCCGATTCTGCGAGCATGTCCGATCTCATCGTCCATGGCGGCAAGCCGCTCGCGGGCACCGTCGTGCCCTCGGGCAATAAGAATTCCGCCCTGCCCGTCCTCTGCGCCACCCTGCTGACCGACGAGCCGGTCACCCTCGAGAACGTCCCGGAGATCACCGATCTCGAGAAGCTCGTCGCCTTCTTCCGCCAACAGGGTTCCTCCATTGCCTGGGACAAGGCCGCGGGCACCATGCACATCGATCACCGTGGTTTCCGGCCGGAACTCGCCAACCACGAGCTGCCCCAGGACATGCGGTCCACCGTGCTGCTCTACCCCGCCCTCCTGCACCGAGTGAAGCGCATCGTCATCGCCGCAAACGCCAAGGGCTGCTCGCTGGGCGTGCGCGAGATCGACCCCCACCTGGAGGTGCTCGCAGCCCTCGGCGCCGAGATCCATGACGCCCAACCGCTCGAGATCGCACTGCCCGACGGCTTCCGCGGCGCCCGCCATTGGCTCGACTATATGTCGGTGACCGTCACCGGAAATTTCGCCATGGCCGCCTCCATAGCCCGCGGCTCCTCCACGCTGATCAACGCCGCCTCCGAACCGCACGTCCAGGATCTGTGCGCCCTGCTCGCCGCCATGGGCGCTCAGATCGAGGGCATCGGCACCAGTCAGCTTCGCATCGAGGGCGTCGAACGCCTGCACGGCGCCACCTTCCGCATCGGCACCGATTACCACGAGGTGGTCACTTTCCTCGCCCTCGGCGCCATCACCGGCGGCGAGGTCCGCGTCGAACGCTCCCTGCCCCAGCATTTCGATCTGATCACGCGCGCCTTCGCCAAGCTCGGAGTCCGGATCCGCCACGACGGCCTCACCGCCATCGTCGGCGCAAATCAGGAACGCCGTATGGAGACTCCCTATACAGCCAATCTTCTGCCCAAGATCGAAGCCGCCCCGTGGCCCTATTTTTCCGTGGACCTGCTTCCCCTCATGATCGCCCTCGCCACCCGCTGCGAAGGCACGATGCATTTCTGGAACAAGGTCTACGAAAACGGCTTTTCCTGGATCCCCGAGCTGGCGAAATTCGGCGCACACGCCGTCATCGCCGACCCCCACCGGATCTTCGTGCTCGGAAACCGCCCGCTCCGTCCCGCCGTCGTCGATTCACCCTATGTCATCCGCGCCGCCGTCGCCCTCACGATGGTCGCCGCGTCCATTCCGGGAAAGAGCGTCGTCCGCAACGCCGAAATCATCCGCCGCGCCCACCCGCGCTTCGTCGAGAATCTGCGTTCCCTGGGCGCCGAACTCGAGTGGATCTGAGCGCTCACCATCCCCTCAAGCCGCAGCCCCTCCCTCCTCCCTTTCGCCGTGCCCCCCTCCAAGAACGAGCCCTCCACCCCTCCCGCCTCCGCCCCCACCGGCCTTGGCTTCATCGCCGCCTCGCTGTCCACACCGCTCTCCCAATCCGAGTCGGTGCTGCGTCCGCTGAGCTTCGCCGACTTCGCCGGACAGCCCAAGACCGTCGAGCGCCTGCAAGTCATGGTCGGCGCCGCCCGCCGACGCGGCGATCCGCTCAACCACGTCCTGCTCTCCGGCCCCCCGGGCCTCGGCAAAACCACCCTCGCCTTCATCCTCGGCGCCGAACTCGGCAGGAACGTACGCGTCACCTCCGGCCCCGTCATCGAAAAAGCCGGCGATCTCGCCGGCTTGCTCACCAATCTCGAGGAGGGCGACCTGCTCTTCATCGACGAGATCCACCGCCTGTCCAAGACCGTAGAGGAATACCTCTACTCGGCCATGGAGGACTTCCGGATCGATATCATGATCGATCAGGGTCCCAACGCCCGCAGCGTGCGCCTCTCCCTCCCCCGATTCACCCTGGTCGGAGCCACCACCCGCGCCGGCCTGCTCACCGCTCCACTGCGCTCCCGTTTCACACTCCAGACCCGTCTCGATTATTACAATACCCCCACGCTCTGCGGCATCGTCACGCGCAGCTGCGCCCTCCTGAAGGTCGAGATCGACATCGCCGGCGCACGCGAAATCGCCGCACGCTCCCGAGGCACCCCCCGCATCGCCAATAATCTCATTCTGTTCGTCCGCGACTTCGCCCAGGAACGCGCCCAGGGCAAAATCACCCAGTCCGTCGCCGCCCACGCCCTCGAACTCCTCGAAATCGACGCCCGCGGCCTCGACGAGATGGATAAACGCATGCTCCGCGTCATGGCCGAAAACTACGGCGGCGGCCCCGTCGGCATCGGCACCATCGCCATCGCAGTCGGCGAGGAAGCCGAAACCCTCGAGGAAGTCCATGAACCTTTCCTGATCCAGGAAGGCTACGTCCAGCGCACCCCCCAGGGCCGCGCCCTCACCCCAAAAGGTTACGAAGCCATCGGTCTGAAGCCTTCCAACGGTAATCAGGACGCCCTCTTCTAGACCCCACCCGTCGCCCGCCACCCGACTCGAACCGCGATACGGGCCGCTGCTCTGTCCAAAATTGACCGGATTTGTTAAGATTAAATTTTGTCATGAATTTACGTATATCACCCAATTTTAACATCTTCTATTTTGAATCTTGGCGATCTATTGCAGCCGAAGCGAAAGGCGTTCAGTGGTTTCCGACTCAACGTTTGCCCTTGTCGAATCGCATCATGAGTGCCGACTAGGGTCCACGCGCCGCCCGCAAGGTCACCTTATCATGTCGTTAGTCTTTTCCCTGGATCTCAAAAAACCCGCCAAGCGACCGCCCGAACCGGACGAAAGCCTCACGCTGCCCGGCACCAATGGACGCACGCTGATTCTCGTGCACGGCCTCACAGGCACGCCGAACGAGATGCGGTATCTTGCGTTTTTCTTTAATAAGTTGGGCTACAGCATCCTGTGCCCCCGCCTCGCGAACCACGGAGAACCCCTGCACGTGCTCAAGCACACGACCTGGGAAGAGCTCTATGATTCCCTCCGTTCCGTCGTGGTGGACTCTCTGAAATCGGGCGACAAGGTCTTCGTCGCCGGTCTCTCCATGAGCGCCCTGTTCGTGCTGCTGCTGGCGGAGGAGTTCGAGGATCAGATCGCCGGCGGAATCTGTCTGGCCCCCACCCTATTCTTCGACGGCTGGAACGTGCCGTGGTACAACCGCCTCCTCCCTCTCACTTATTATACCCCGCTGAAGTACACCCTGTATTTCAAGGAGAGCTCCCCCTACGGGATCAAGAACGAGCGCATGCGCGCCATGGTCCACCGCTACTACAGCAAGGCCCGGCTGCACAATCTCGAGGGCGTAGGCAAGTTCGGCTATCCCTTCTTCCCTGTCTCTCTCTTCCACGAGCTCAAGCGCGTCGCCAGCCGAGTCATCCCAATGCTCGGCAGAATCCGGGCACCCATGCTCCTCGTGCACCCACGAGAGGACGACACCGCCAGCATCCGCAATTCCCAGCTGATCCACGACCGTATCTCTTCGCCCATCAAGAAACTCGTCATCCTCGAGGACTCCTATCACGTGATCACGGCCGATCAGGAGCGCGAAAAAGTCGCCCGCGAGATGCAGCAGTTCCTCGAGTCCCTATGACCACGCCTTCCCTCTTCGAGGTCTACTTCGATTTCGACAACACACTCACTCGCTACGACGTCCTCGACGCAATCATTCGCGACTTCTCCGTCGACGACGAATGGCAGCGCATCGAGGCCGACTGGGACGCCGGCCGCATCGGCTCCCGCGAATGTCTGGAACTCCAGTTCGCCCGCGTCCGCGTGACCGAGGCCGCTCTCTCCGATTATCTCAGCCGCATCAAGGTCGACCCCGCCCTGCCCGACCTGCTCGACTTCCTCCGCTCCAAGGAAATCGAACCAGTCATCCTCAGCGATAGCTGCGACTGGATCATCCGGCGCATCCTCACCGCCAACGGTCTGGGCCCCCTGCCGATCTTCGCCAACGAGATCACCTTCGACGGCGACCGTCCGCTCATCTCCTTCCCCTATTTCGCCTCCATCTGCACGCGCTGCGGCAACTGCAAGACCTCCCATCTCATGCAGCGGAATCGCCCCCCAGGCACCCGCAAGGTCTACGTCGGCGACGGCCGCTCCGACATCTGCCCGGCCGGCTTTTGCGAAGTCCTGTTCGCAAAAGATAGTCTGCTGCGGCATTATTCCCCCCTTCGGCCCGACTGTATTCCGTTCGACTCCCTCGAAATGGTTCTCAATCATCTCAAGTCCCTCATCCCATGACCGCCAAAAAGGCTGACTCGTCGCCTGCCGACGCCACCGACACCAAGACTCTCCTCGAACTCGAGGCCAAATTCTGCTCCTGGGGCGACACCGTCCACTACGCCAAGGAGCTGACGATGTTCACCCGGGCCGAGGCCATCTATCTCTACGACGAGAAGGATACCCAATACCTCGATCTCCAGATGTGGTATTCGGCCGTCAACTTCGGCTACGGCAACCCCCGCATCAACGAGGCCCTGAAACGGCAGATCGACACCCTCCCGCAGCTCGCCTGCCAGTACCTGCACAAGGAGAAGATCCAACTCGCCACCAAGCTCGCCCTGAAGGCCGAGGAGGTCTTCGGACAGAAGGGACGCATCCATTTCAACGTCGGCGGCGCCAGCGCCGTCGAAGACGCATGGAAGGTCGTCCGCAATCACACGGGCAAGAATCTGGCCTTCGCCTTCATGGGCGGTTACCACGGTCGCACCCTCGGTGCCACCGCCATCACCTCGAGCTACCGCTACCGCGAGCGCTTCGGCCACTTCGGCGACCGCGCCAATTTCATCCCCTACCCGTACTGCTTCCGCTGCCCCTACGGCAAGAATCGCGAGACCTGCGAGCTGTACTGTCTGAAGCAGTTCGAGCGCCTCTTCGAGACCGAGTACTACGGGGTCGTCAACAAGACCGGCAAGGCCGAGTTCGGCGCCTTCTTCATCGAGGCCATCCAGGGCACCGGCGGCTACGTCGTCCCCCCCGAGGGCTACTTCCCCGGCCTCAAGAAGATCCTCGACGCACACGGGATCCTCCTCGTCGACGACGAGATCCAGATGGGATTCTACCGCACCGGAAAATTCTTCGCCCTCCAGCACTTCGGCGTCTCACCCGATATCGCCGTCTTCGGCAAGGCCCTGACCAACGGCATGAACCCCATCTCCGCCATCTGGGCGCGAGAGGAGCTCATCAACCCCAAGGTCTTCCCCCCAGGCTCCACCCACTCCACCTTCTCCTCCAACTCCCTCGGCACCGCCGCAGCCCTGGAGACGATGAAGCTCATGGAGGAGGAGGGCTTCGAGCAGCGCGTCATGGCCCGCGGAGCCTATTTCCTCAACCGCCTCCGCGATCTCAAAAAACGGTATCCGCAAATCGGCGACGTCGACGGCCTCGGCCTCGCCCTGCGCATCGAGATGTGCAAGCGCGACAGCTTCACGCCCAACCGCGAGCTCACCGACGCGATCATGAACATCGGCCTGAGCGGGTCGCTCGACGCCGGCGGCAAACGCATGGGTCTCATCCTCGACGTCGGCGGCTACTACAAGAACGTCTTCACGATCGCCCCCTCCCTCTACATCACCGAGGAGGAGATCGACAAGGCCCTCGATCTGTTCGAACAAGCCCTCAAACGCGGCATCGCCGAGACGGAATAGGCGACTGGCAGAGGCCAGAAGCCAGATGCCAGGACCAGAAGGCAAAGGTCGAGCGTCGGAAGTCTGAGGTCAGGACGTTGCGTCCTGGCGCCTATGGGATTTGCTGTCAGCGATCCACCATCCGGCTTCCGTCGTCGACTCGCAGCCTTTCGCCTTCAGTCCTCTGGACTTCACTGTCCTCTGGCCTCTGGCTTCCGTCTACTCGCTCTTCTTCGCCGTCCAGTTCACCAGATAGTCGACGATGTCCTTCACGCACTTGATGTGCTCAATATCGCTGTCCGCGATCTTCAGGTTGAATGCCTCCTCAAGTTCGAACATCAGTTCGACGGCCCCAAACGAGTCCACGCCGAGGTCTTCGGCGAGTCGCGTTTCAGGCGAGATCTTGGATGGCTCGGTGCCGAACTTCTTCGAGAGAATGTCGACAACCTTCTTCTCAATTTCCTGGGGTGTCATGATTCTTAAGTGGCTTCCGAAAAAACGAGGGACGCATTGCAGTTTCCGAAACCAAAGGAATTCGACAATACCGTCCTGACCTTCATCGCGCGACTCTCGTCGGGGACATAGTCGAGGTCGCAGACCGGGTCCGGTGTGCGCAGGTTGATCGTCGGCGGGACGATCTGGTGCATCAGCGCCTTCACGCTCACCACCGCCTCGATCGCCCCCGCGGCCCCGAGCGAATGCCCGATCATCGATTTGGTCGAGGACACCGGGATCCGGTACGCCTCATCGCCAAAAACCGCCTTGATCGCCCGTGTCTCCGCCGCGTCGTTCGCCTGCGTCGAGGTGGCATGCGCGTTGATGTAGTCCACCCGCGTCAGGCCCGCGTCCTTGATCGCCGCCGCCATCACGCGCGCCGCGTCGCCGCCCTCCGGGTCCGGCATCACCATGTGGTGCGCGCCGGAATTGCTCGCATAGCCGACGACCTCCGCCAGCAGGCGCGCCCCGCGGCGAATCGCCCGCTCACGCTCCTCGAGGATCAGCACCGCCCCGCCCTCGGCCATCACGAAGCCCTCACGGGTCAGGTCAAAAGGCCGCGACGCCCGCGTAGGATCGTCGATCGTCTTCGAAAGTACCCGCAGTGCGCAGTACGCGCCAAAATTGAATCGCGTCATCGGCGCCTCGGCTCCGCCCGTCAGGCAGGTGTCGATCTCGCCATACTGGATCTTCCTGAACGCCTCGCCAATCGCATGGGCCGACGACGCGCAGGCCGTGGAAATGACCATGTTCGGCCCTCGCAGCCCATAGCGAATGCCCATCTGGCTCGCCACCGCGTTGGGCGTGATGCGCGGAACCGCAAGCGGATTGAGCCGATGCGCCCCCTTGTCGAAGCCTTGAATCAGCTGTTCCTCATGAAAAAAGGCGCCTCCAAACCCCGAACCGATGATCACGCCAATGCGGTCCCGGTCCTCCTCCTCGAGCTTCAGCCCGCTGTCCTGTAGCGCGAACTCCGCACTCACCAGCCCCAGGTGCACAAAACGATCCACCCGGCGCGCCGTCTCGGGCGGCATGTACTTTGCCGGTTCCAAACCGCGCACCTGGCCCCCGACCTTTGATGGAAAATCATCCGTCTCAAAGGCATCGATGAGGGTGATTCCCGACCGACCTGCCAGGTTTGCACGCCAAAACTCGTCGACACCTATGCCATTGCAGGCGACAACACCCAGTCCTGTGACTACGACACGACGTTTATTCATGAATGAGAGACTGAGCGCGCCATCCCGTACCGCAGAATAACAGACTCAGACCTAGGGCTCTAGACGCGCGAAGGCCCGTCGACAAGGAGTATCCTAGCATTGCGCAGTTACCGCTTGCGAGAAGGACTTCCAGCATCATCGTCCCGTAATCCAGCGCGCCTCGCACCCGTTTGCTCCCTGAGACGCAAGCCTAGGGAATTCTCCTCAAGTCCTCGCCGACGGCGCCGATCCTAGTCCCTAAGCCGAGTGAGCTCTCTTCGCATGAAATCCGATCACGACCTCCCGATCCACCGTTGGAGCAGTCGCTGGCCCTTCCCTTCCTCCTACACCGGAAAATTCGTCGCTGTCGCCGTCCTGGGAATCGTCCTGCCCCCTGCCGCCGCCCTTCTCGGTTTCGCCCTGTCGGGCGGCCATCCGAGTTTTCTACACGAAGCTCTCTGGACCATTGCCGGTGCGATCTTAGCCGTCGGCCTCGCCGCCTGGTGCATGCACGCACTCCTCGCCCCGGTCCGCGCAACGCTCGCCGCCCTGGCCGCCGCAAACCAATCCCTGCCCCCGCCCAACGCTTCCTCGCCAGCCTCCGACGAAGCCGATCAGCTCATGCAGGCCGCGTCCCGGCAGCTCGCCGCGCTCGAACGCCTCACCAGCCTCAAGGAACGGGTCACCTCCAGCATCGCCCAGGATTTCCGCGGGCCGCTCACCGGCATCAGCCTCACATCCGAACTCCTGCTGACCGACCCCTCCATCGGCATCGAGAGCCGGCCCCTGATCGACAATATCAAGCGCACCACCGACAGTCAGCTGCGCCAGGTGCGTCGCCTCCTCGAAGCCTTCCTCGACGATATCCGCGACGCAAAGATCTCCTCCAAACCCATCCCGATTCCCTTCCTCTGGCTCGAGGTCCACGACACCCTCGGCGTCGCCGCCCTCCAACGCCAGATCGCCCTGGAGCTCGTGCCGACCGATATCTCCGTGCTCGGCGATTCCCACCGTCTCGCCCAGGTGCTCAATAATCTCGTCGCCAACGCCATCAAGGCCACCCCACCCAAGGGCCGCGTCGTCGTGTCCGCCGTATCCAAGGGCGCCACCTGCGAGATCCACGTCAAGGACAACGGTTGCGGTCTCGACCCCGACGTCTATCTCCCCCTTCTCCGACTCAGGAACAGCGATCTGAGCGATGCCCAGAAAAAGAAGCTCGGGCTCGGTTTGCGTATCAGCGAGGCCCTGCTCAATGTCCACGGCTCCACACTCCAGATCACTGGGAAACCCGGTTCAGGCGCCGATCTGTTCTTCGAACTCAAGCGCGCCTGAGCTCTCGCGCCGCACCCCTCGCCCCGGCCGCCGCCCCACTCCGGGCGGCAACCATGGCCGGGATTACCTGATTCAACTCAGGGCTTCGCGGCTGCTTTCGGCGCCGCCGGAACTGCCTCGGGAGCCTTGGCCGCGGCCGGCGCCTGCTTGGCCTCGAGCGCCTTCAACTCCGCCATCGTCTGCTGCGATATCGCCTGCGCCTGCGGCATGAACACCCGCATGCGCTGTTGAACTTCAGCCAGCGAGAGCTGCATCACACGCGGCATCTTGTTCACCAGCGCCCCACCCGTCGGCGTCTTGTAGAACGCCAGAAGGTCATCGACCTCGTGCTGCGTGAACGATTGCTGATAAATCCGAACGTACATCGGCTCCAGGATGCTCCAGCTGAGCTCCTTGTTCAGCAGGGCCATGATTTTTTGTTCCATCCCGTTGAGGATCTTCTCCGCCTCCGGGGTCGCCGGATGCTCGCGCAGGGCCTGGGCCATGGACGACTTGATCATTCCGTCGACCTGGCTGTCCACTGAGTCGATCAGGTTGCGGGCTCGGGTGACTTCGAGCAGCTCTTTGATCGAGGCCTCGCTGGCAGGAGAAATCGAGGGCGACGGCGTGGCGGGCGACGCCGAAGGGGTTGCCGGGGTGGCGGCAAACCCAACGGTGGCAAAAGCGAGAAGGGAAACAACGAGACGAGTCTTCATGGATGTTGGGTTAGGGGTTGAGAGGTGGGGAGCGCTCAGTCGCGACTGCCCCAGAAAAGCTCCTTGGCACTCGAGGTCGAGCCGTCGAGGTCCGACGTGAGGTACGAACGGCGCACAACCCAGCGGTGGAACGCCCAACACGCAAGCGTCGTTGTCATGCATGCGGTCACTCCTGGAAATGAAAGCAGCGGGCCGACAAAGAAGGAGGCGCCAGTCACGACCAGGAATGGGCAGAGAAGTGCAATGACACTCCAAATCACGATGCCGGCCCGTCCCCGCGCCATGGCCTCAATGGCCAATGAGAACAGGAATGTCGGAACCAATGCGATCAGGCAGGCAACCGGCAGGGTCAAATCGAGCCAGCGAACCGGCTCACCCAACAGGTGAAGCAAAGCCAAAGTCAGGACCGTTGTGAACGAGGTGCCGACAATGAGCAGCGCCAAGCCATACACTTGGGTGTAAGTTGCCAGGACGGACGCCATCCTGACGCGCCCCAGCGGAAAGGGCAGCGCACGCCGGAGCGACATGATGATTGTCAGGACCGTCATCGCCAGGGCTCCATATGCCACCGGTATTCCTAAAAATACATTCACCGGCCTTCCACTGCCAAAACCCTGCACACAGGTGTTGCCCAGCTGTACTCCCAGGCCCGCGAGGTGCCCGCTATTGGCATCCACTGCCGCACAAAAAGTGAATGTCATCACGGCCAGCGGAGGAAGTGCAACGGTGCATATATTCGTAATCACAGACCGGAGTCGGCTCGGAAACCATACGTAATGCACGGTCGCCAGCCAGCGCCGAAGCGATCGGTCCGAGGAACTGTAGTTCCACCGTCTCTTCGAGACGGGCATGGAGGTCCATGAGCGACGCATCCACTCGCGCTGCCGCGTCCGCGCGACGGCTCTGCCCATGAATATCGACGATTGGGGGCAGATCACCGGTCTCTCTCCACGCGCCCGCGCACGAACTTCGCGACGATCAAAGCCGCGCCGCAAACAGACAAAGGCCACCGTCACGCCCACGAGAAAGACAGGCCACGATTCCCGGAGGCAGAGCCAATAAAGCCTCGTTCCCAATAATCCCAGTAGAATCCCGAGCAGGATC
>JAJXYI010000008.1 GCA_021780625.1 bacterium
TTTGTTCTGATTTAGGTTGATCGCGTCTGCACGCGAAAGGCGCAGCAAACGCACGGGGTCAGTCAAACGCAAGGGTTTAGATGCCGCGTTTGTTGCCGGGGGCTGTGCAAAAAATGCACTATTATTTTAAATTACTAATTTTCAGAGCCTTATCGCGCGCCACTTTGGCCTGAGAAATTCGTTCTAATGAGGAAGTCCAATCACGGCTTGGAATCAGATTCCCTTCCGCCCTTCCCTAACCGAGTCCACGATAAGGAAATCTCGTTCAGACTCCACTGATCCAAAGCCCGCAACCAAGGGCCGGGACGAAGAGTTTTTCGCCCACCGGCTGCGCCATGCCTCGCACCCCGTGCAGGTCGAATCGTTCGTGGTCGGCCACTTGCCGCCACAGCCGCCGGGTGACGTCGGCATCGAGGGCGATTTCCACGTCGGTCTGCGCGGGATTGACGGCAAACAGGAGCCGGTCGAGGCCCTGGGACCCGTCGGCGTTGTAAAGGAGCGCGATGGCCGGGGAGTTCGGTGCGCCGAAACGGCGGAAATACCCCTCGCTCGGCATCGACCACTGGCGCAGGAGGCGGCCATGCTCGCCGAGTCGGAACGTAATCCACGACGCAAAATAGGCGTGCGTGCCGGAGTAGCGCTGGAGGCGCCTGTAATCCAGGGCGTTCAGGTCTCCGCGCAGGTAGGTGTTGTTCACGCCGTGCTTCGATCGCAGGAAATCCTGGCCCGCCGAGATCATTGGGATTCCCAGCGAGGCGAACAGGATCGCTGCCATGAGGTGCGTCCGGCGGCGGTCGTTCGCGGTCGGATAATGCCCGCTGCCATCGCCGTTCTCCGTGATCACATCGATCCAGGTGCGGTCGTCGTGCGATTCCGTGTAATTCACGGTCTGGGCCGGCCAGCGCGCGTAGTACCAGGGCGAGCCCTTGAGGAAATACTCCGCCTGCTCGGGCGAACCGCCGCCCCGCACGTAGTCGCGCAGGAAGTTCCGGTACCCATCATTCCACGACGACCACCCCGTCTCGGCGAGCTCGCCGGCAATGTGTCCGCGAAAACTCCAGGGCTCGGCCACGAGGATGACGTCCCGCTTCACCAGCTTGAGGGCCCGCTCGATCTCGCGCAGCACGTCGGTCCCGAGCAGCTCCGCCAGGTCGAACCGGAATCCGTCCACGCCGTAGGTCTCGATGAAATGCAGGCAGCTGTCGATGATCAGCCGCCGTGCCATCGCGGAGCGCGCGCGGAGGTCGTTCCCGCAGCCGCTCCAGTTGCTCAGCGAGCCGTCGTTTCCGACCTCGAAATAGTAGTGCTTGTCGAGATACATCAGGTGCGCAGGCACGCCCTGGTGGTTGAACACCACATCGAGGATCACCGCCATCCCCCGCCGATGAAACGCCGCCACGAGGTCCTGGAACTCGCGGATGCCCGAGGCCGACGCGGGGTCGCGGGAATACGTGCTCGCCGGGGCAAACCAGCTCACCGGCATGTAGCCCCAGGCATACTCCTCCCGCGTCAGCGCGTCGTTCTCGTGGACGGGCTGCAGCTCGACGCAGTTCACGCCCAGCCGATGGAGGTAGAAGTCCGGGCTCTCGACCCACTTTCGCAGTCCCTCGAACCCAAGCCGCTCCGCCTCCGCCGCCTGCGACGGCGCATGGCGCGCAAGGTCGCGCACGTGCGCCTCGGCGATCACGAGATTCTGCCAGTCGGGCGTCTTGAAGGTGCGCTCCGACCGCGCGTGCCGCGCCCGGTCAACCACGATCCCAGGGCCCTCCCGGCCGACGCTCGCAAGCGCATACGGGTCCAGGATCCGATGCTCCGGATCGAAGTGGCCGTAGGGTCCTCCCGGACCGTCCACATGATACCAGTAGAACCAGCCCTCCAGATTCCGATCGAGCGTCACCTCCCACACGCCCTGCCAGGCTGCCGGCTCCGGTTTCCGGCCCCCCTCGCCGCGGAGCGCATGCATGGCCTCGCGCATGTGCTCGACCGGCTCGGCCCTTCGAATCAGGGAATAACGATGCGGCACGGCCCTGGGATCAGGCGACTCCGCCACGCACAGCTCGACCCGCGAGGCCCGCGGCGCAAACAGCCTGAACACCGTCTCGTGCGGGCGAACCGTCGCCCCCAGCGGAAGGTCCGACTTCATCCGGAAGAAGAATCCGTCTGGACGAAGAGGCGCGCCCTCTCCTGAAGGTTTCTCCCATTCGACCGACCAGACCCGGGACAGATCGAGGGGCGCCCCGAGCGTGAAGCGGTACATGTGGTGCCCGGTGCGCTCGGGATCGAAGAAGTAATTGGTGTTGCCGCTTTCGTCGCGGATCGCGTTGGGCGCCGTCGCGGGCACGGGCAGCCAGCGCCGGTCGCGGGTCACAAACTTGAAGCGCAGGCCATGCGAGTTGAGGAAGGTCTCCGACGCACCGCTCCAGACCATCATCAGCTCCCCCGACACGGTCGCCGGAAACAGTTCCCACTCGTCCCGGCCGGCCGCCTCGGCCCACCCGTTGAAATCCCCGGCGAGGTAGAGCCGCTCGGCCAGCGGATCGATCTCGGGGTGCGCAGCCACGCTGACGACAAAGAACACCCGACCCGGCGCCGCCACGAAGTAGCCGTAATCCCTCCCGTGCACCAGGTCCGACACCCGCTCGAGCCCCGTGAAGGTCAGCCCGCCCGACAGCCTCAGGTCCGGCTTCTCACGCAGGCGCCAGTCGCGCACGAGTTCGATCACCCCGGAATTCGGGGCATCCAGCCAGGCTTGAACGACCTTTCGTGCGCGCTGCGACATAAATGCGGCATCATTGCGTCAGAGCCCACCTGCAGGGCAAATCTCTTTTCCGGGCGCGATCGCCCCACCTGGCGCGACGCGCTTCGGTTTGACAAGCCGCGCCAAGCGGCGATCCGCTCATCGCGTGGCGCGCAACGAACGCATCCTCGTCGCAATGTCGGGCGGAGTCGACAGCTCCGTCGCAGCCCTCGTGCTCAAGCGCGAGGGTCGCGACATCGCAGGCGCGTACATGAAGAACTGGATCAACGAGGACGAGATCATCGGCGACTGCCCCTGGGAGCAGGACATCCGCGACGCCCGGCTCGTGGCCGAGCAGATCGGGATCGACTTCCAGGTGGTCAACCTGATGCGGGACTACCGCGAGAAGGTCGTCGAGTATCTGCTGGATGGCTACACACGGGGGCTGACGCCGAATCCCGACGTGATGTGCAACCGCGAGATCAAGTTCGGCGTGTTCCGCGCCTGGGCGAAGGAGCACGGCTTCGACGCCGTGGCGACCGGCCACTATGCGCGGCGCGCCGCTGCGCCGGACGTGGGCGGGCCGTTCCGGCTCCTGGAGGGACGCGACCGGAACAAGGACCAGAGCTATTTTCTCGCTCGGATTCGCCAGGAGCAGCTCGCGGACGCGCGCTTTCCCATCGGCGATCTCGAGAAACCCGAGCTTCGCCGGCTTGCTCGGGAGGCAGGGCTCGCGACGGCCGGGAAGAAGGACAGCCAGGGCATCTGCTTCATCGGCCAGGTGAAGATGAAGGATTTTCTTCGTGCCTACGTGCCCGATCGTCCGGGTCCCATCGTCCGGGCGACTGACGGCGCTGTGCTGGGGGAGCACCACGGGCTCCACCTGTTCACGATCGGACAGCGCCGCGGAATCGGCATTCCCTCCAACACCGACAACGAGGCCTACGTCGTCGTCGGTAAACGCGCCGCCGACAATGCCCTGCTCGTGGCCTTCGACGGTCCCGCAGCCCCCGGGCTGTGGACCTCGGCAACTGAAGTCCACTCACTGTCTTGGGTCGGTGCCCCGATCGAGCGCCCCTGCCGCCTCGAGGGGCGCGTGCGCTACCGTGATCCGCGGATCGGGCTCCATTTCGAGCCCGGTCCTGACGGCACCGCTCGGGTGCGATTCGACGAGCCTCAACGAGGCCTCGCCAGCGGGCAGGTCCTGGCCTTGCACCGCGGCGAGGAGCTTCTCGGCGGCGCGATCTACGCCTGACGGCACCGCCGGCGCGTCACAGGCTCCGATCCTTGACCGTCGGATCCGCGAGCATGGCGTCGACGCCTTTGTTTTGATAAAAATTCTGCACGTCGGTGTTGTTGGGATTGGCTTTGGCCAGGGTCTTCGCAAGGTCGCGGGCTTCATCCGCCCGGCCGAGATAGACCAGGACGTACAGCTCGCGCATCCCGTCTCCGGGATCCTTGGTCTCGGAATAGTACTGTTTCCAGAGCTTGAGCGCCCGCCGGTAGGCATCGCGCGCATCGGAGGTCTGGTTGAGGTGCTTGTACGCGTACGCAAGCGCCTCCCAGCGATCCGGAATGTCGTCCCGGAAACTCAGGGATTTCTTCAGGCTCTGCGCGGCTCGCGCGTAGTCCTGGATCTGGAGCGCGAAGGTCGCGTCGCTCGCCGCCTCGTCGGCCTGCGCTGCGATCGTGGCGGATACGGCGCGCGGCTGACCAGGGGTCCGCTTCGGGCCGCGGTTGCCGCAACCCGCAAACACCAGCGCAGCCAGGGCCATTAGGATGACATGGGCATGCTTCATGGGAGTCGTGGGGGCGGAACCATTGCGGGATGACCCGCCGGCCGGCAAGTCGAGAGTTTCAACCCCTCCAGGTGAAGGCATGGCAGAGCGCCACACCGGCCGCGTCCGCCTCGTCGAAGGCCAGCGCGCGCCCGTGCCCGAAGATCGCCATGACCGTGCGTGCCATCTGGTCCTTGCTCGCCCGGCCGAGTCCCACGACCGCCTGCTTCACGCGCAAAGGCGCGTACTCGAACACCGGGATGCCCCGCAACGCCGCGACGGCCATCGCGGCGCCGCGGGCGGAGCCCAGGATCTGGGCGGTCCTGACATTCTGCACGTAGATCGTCTGTTCAAACGCGACGTGCCGCACCTCAAAGTCATCCAGGAATCCTGCAACCGCCCTGTGGATCTCCGCCAGGGCCTCCGCCATGGGCAGCCGCGCCGGCACGTGCACCGTGCTGCATCGTAACAGCACGGGCTGGCGCCCCTGCGCAAATTCCACCATCGCGAGTCCCGTGCCCCGGAGGGACGGGTCGATCCCGAGCACGCGGCCGGCGTACGGAGTCCGCTGCCCGACGAGGAAGCCGTCCGTCGCGCGTGTCGCAACGGATCGGATACCGGTGGGCGTCGGCACAGGCCGCCCCGCCAGCTTCGCGGCCCACATCTGCCTCGCGGACATTTTCGCCATGACGGGCTGCACTACAGGCACCGCGTCCGGGGGAAACAAGCCTGATCCATGAAAGGTCGGGCGACGAAACCGGGAGGATCACTCGCCGCCGGCCACCGCCCCGCCCCGCACGGTGAACAACTCCCACGCCCCATCGTTCGCAGGTGGCAACTCCGTCCCCGTGGCGATGACCTGCCGGTCCGGCGGAAGCGCGGCCCAGAACCGGGAGCGCCGCTCCGGGTCGAGTTCGCCCACCACGTCGTCGGCCAGCAACACTGGCTCCACACCCGTGCATTGGCGAAACCAGGCCGCCTGCGCCAACCGCAGCGCCACCACCAGCAGCCTCTGCTGACCCTCGGAGCCGAAGTCCCGCGCAGGCCGGTCGTCGATGAGGAAATCGAAGTCGTCCCGATGCGGTCCCATCGTGGTCGATCTCAACCGCAAGTCCCTGTCCCGTCCGTCGCTCAATCTCCGCGCGATCGCCTCGACCGTCCCCTCCTCGCGCATGTCCGGCCGGTATCCGATGCCAGCCTGGCCTGGTTCCCCCGACACCTGCGAATAGGCGCCGCGGACCACAGCCGACAGTTCCTCGAGTCCCTTCGTGCGACGCCGGATGAGCTCCGCCGCCGCCGGTGCCATCGACGCCTCGAAGGCCCCGAGTTCCGCACGGGCCTCGCCGGTGCGCAGCAACGCGTTTCGCTCGGCGAGCGCGCGATGATAGGTCTGCAGCGCCGCCAGATAGCCACGATCCGTCGCCGCCAGGGTCAGGTCGAGCCAGCGGCGCCTCACGCCAGGCCCCCCGCGAATCAACTGCTGGTCCTGCGAGCAAAGCACCACGGTCGGAAACACCCCGAGAAAATCGCCCATCCTGCCTATGCGCTCCTGGTCGATCCACGCATCCTTTCCATCACCCCGGAGCGACAGCCGCACCCGGGTTGCGCCCAGCCGCTCATGCTCGAGTTCGCAGGCCACCCCCGCCTCCTGGCGTCCATGGGCAATCAAAAGCCGGTGGTCCGACGCGCGGAAGGAACGCAACGCCGTGAGCAGGCCCACCGCCTCGAGCAGGTTGGTTTTCCCCTGCCCGTTCCCACCGACGAGAAACTGCCGCCGTCCCGAAAACTCCAGCCGGTTCGGGGCGAGGTTGCGGAAATCCTGGACGGTGATGCTGCCGAGGCGCATGAAGGCTGCCACTGAGCCTCCGGCCCCCGGTCGAGGCAACTGATTTTGCGCGGTCGCGGCGCCCAGGAATTTCCACCGGTTGGAATCGACTCCGCGCGCACTTGCCCTACCGTGCCCCGGATATCCTCCCGCCACTCATGACCTTTGACCAACAACTGGATGCCACCGCACAGACGCTTCGCGCCCTCTCGACCATCCGCGCCGAGATCGACCGAGCGGCCGACCTCATCCTCGCGACGCTCGGAGCCGGCAACAAGCTGCTGATCTGCGGCAACGGCGGCAGCGCCGCCGAGGCCGCGCACTTCTCGACCGAGCTGGTCGGACGCTACGCGCGCAACCGCCGGAGCCTGCCCGCGGTCGCCCTCAGCAGCGACGGCTCGCTCCTCTCCTGCATCGGAAACGATTACGGTTACGACCAGGTCTTCGCACGCCAAGTCGCAGGCCT
>JAJXYI010000137.1 GCA_021780625.1 bacterium
CAGCCGTTCCGCGTCACGGCAACCGTCGTCGAGGACGCGGTGCTCTATGTCATGCCCTGGTCCGACCTGCGGGCCCTGCTCGAGGCCAACGACGCCGCGCGCCACTACGCGCGCCGCCACCTCTTCTGGGCCACCCGCGTCGGCGGGCGTGTCACGCTTCCCGAACCCGCCCCCGCAGCCCCGTCCACGGGGCTGCCCGGACGAACGAAGAGCATCCTCCAGGCCCACCTCGACGGCGCCACGGTGGTCGAACCACGCTCCCCCGAACGCCTGCTCAGCTGCCTGCCCGAAGCCACCGCGCGAGAGGCCGCCACGCTCATGATCGAGCGCCGCGTGCCCTCCATCCTCGTCGTCGACGAACAGAGGCACCCGATGGGCATCGTCACGCACAGCAACATCGTGCGCCGCATCATCGTCGACGGACTGTCCGTCGAGCAGCCCGTGTCCGCGATCATGAGCGTGCCCGTGGTGACCGTCGCCCCCCGCTCCAGCGCCACCGCCGCGCTTCTGCTGATGCTGCGCGAGCGCATCGGCCAGGTGGTCGTGACCGAGGACGGCACCGCACGCAGCCAGGCGCTCGACATCTGCTCGGAAAAGGACCTGCTCGCGCACAGCGGACACCATCCCGCCGGCCTCCTGCGCGAGATCCGCAACGCACGCACCCCGGCGCGCTTCCGCGAGATCTGCGACGACATTGAGAGCATCGCGCTGAGTTACCTCGAAGCCGGCATCTCCTCGCTCTTTCTCGGCCAGATCTGCGCGGAACTCTACGACGAACTCGCCCAGCGCCTGCTCGCCCTGGAGATCGCGGCGCTCGAAAAGGAGGGCCGCAAGACGCCCGGCGTCGCCTGGGCCTGGCTTTCCGTCGGCAGCGACGGGCGCCGCGAGCAGATCCTGCGCACCGACATGGACAACGCGATCGTCTTCGCGCGCGGCGCCAGTGCCGAGGCCGACGGCGCGGCGCGCGCGTATTTCCTGGAGCTGGCCGAGCGCGTCGTCGCCCGCCTGGTCGAGTGCGGATTCTCCCGCTGCCAGGGCGGCGTCATGGCCTGCAACCCGCGCTGGTGCCGCACGGACGAGGAGTGGATCTCCGAGATCCGCGCAGTCAGCGGCGGCTCCGACGGCGACGCCGTGCTGCGCGCCCTCGTGCTCTTCGACCTGCGCTTCGTCGCCGGCGACAAGACCCTCGCCGAGCGTCTGCGGGACGAGGTCTTCGCCCACGCGTCCGCAAACGAGGGGCTGCTGCAGCGCCTCGCCAGCCACGTCGTCGAAACCCCTCCTCCGCTCAACTTCTTTGGCAACCTCATCGTCGAGAGCCGCGGCGACCGCGAGGGCGAGTTCGACATCAAGGGGCGCGGCCTCGCCCCCCTGCGCGACGCCGCCCGCGTGCTTGCGCTCAAGCACGGGCTGAGGGCCCACTATTCCACCGGCGGCCGGCTCGACGAGCTGCGCGGCCAGGGCGGCGCCTACGCCGAGCTCGGCGCGCTCGCGTCGGAGGCTTATGAATACATGCTACGCCTCCGCACGCTGACCGGGCTGCGCCGCCACGACACCGGCCGCTTCATCGACCCGTCCGCCCTCAACAAGCTCCAGCGCGCTGAACTCGCCAACGTCTTCGACGTGCTGCGCATGGTGCAGGGCCAGGTCCGAGCCGAATTCCGGCTTTCGCTGCGCTGAGGATCCCGACATGTGGACCTTCAGAAAACCGCTCCACCCCGTCGCGGAAGCCTACCGCGAGGGCCGGGCCGAGGCCCAGCCCAAGGCGCGGACTCCGGTCGAAGACTTGCGCATCGTCGTCATCGACGCCGAGACCACGGGGCTCGATCCCAGCCGCGACCGCATCCTCTCCCTCGCCGCAGCCCCGCTCTCGGGAGGCACCCTGCCGATGTCCGGACTGCGCTCCTGGCTGATCTACCAGCCCTGGGCCGCGCTCAACGACGCCGTCGCCGTGCACGGCATCACGCCCGACCAGACCGCCCGAGGCGAACCCGAGGAGAAGGTCCTCTTCGAGTTCCTCGACCTCATCCGCGGCGCCGTCCTCGTCGGCCACCACATCGGCTTCGACGCCGCCATCCTCGACCAGGCCCTCGCCCGGCACTACGGCACGCGGCTCTACAACCCTCTCGTCGACACCGCCGCCCTCGCCATGGCCGAGCTCGAGGCGTTCCGGAAAACCGGATACGCCAACCAGCGTCCGCCCGGCCTCGAGGAGGTCTGCTCGCACTGCGGACTCCCGATGATGGAACGGCACACCGCCGAGGGCGACGCCTTCACGACCGCCGAACTCTTCCTGCTCCTGTGCGCTCGCCGCCGCCGCCGCCTCGGACGGACGCTCGAGTGGCGCGACCTGCCAAGGCTGCGACCGTAGGAGGAGGCAACGGGAATGCAGGCGTTAGGAGTTGGGAGCTGGAATTTGGAATGATCTAAATATCGCCGATTGATTTGAACCACGGAGACAAAGAGAACACGGAGAAAAGGGCCCTCCGCACATTCTACCTCCTAGATTCTAGCTCCTAAATTCTAGATTCTCGCCGATTCCCCTCACCCGCCCTGGATGACTTTCTCGAGCGCCGAGATTCCGAGTTTCGTCGCCAGGACGTAGGCGTGGCTCGCGTCCGTCCACGCCGCCGTGGACAGGCCGTCCGCCGAGGAGTACACCGGACCCGAAGCCCGGCTTCCCTCCAGCGGCATCACGTACAAGTGGAACACCAGCCCACCCCGCAGGAAACACAGCTCGAAGACCTTGTGGCCATGGAAGCTCAGGCTGCGGCAGTCCGCAGCCCCCAGTTTCGACGAATCGAACGGCATGCCCTTGTCCAGCGCCGCCGAGGGGCTCGCGAGCGGCCCTTGGAACGGCGCCAGCTGCGGAATCAGACCCTCGTGATGTCCGTGCAGCATGTCCTGCACGGCCAGCGCCACCAGGCCGCCTGGGACTCCGCCCCGGGCGCGAAACGCAATGAGCCCGCCCCCGATCGCCACCGTCACGCAGGCCGCCAGCGCCATCAGCGCGGGGCTACGCCACCACGGACGGCGTGCCGACACGCGCGACCCCGAGAGAATCGCCGCACGCAGGCCCGCCGGCGGAGCGATCCCCGACAGCTTCGCCGCCACCGCCGCGTCAAACACGCGCTCGCGCTCCAGCCACGCCCCGAGCTCCGGATCGCGCCGCGCCTGCTCCAGGGCTTCGATCATCGCCGGATCCGACGCGTCGTCACCACCCGGCCGATACGCACTGAGACGGAATTTCGCCTCCTGGTTGTTCATGACATCACCCTCCTTTCCCCATCGCCCTCGAACGGCAGCACCTCGCCGCCCTTCGCAAGGGCCGCCAAGGCCGCACGAAGCAGCCCCTTTGCCCGCGAAAGTCGCGACATCACCGTCCCCACGGGCACTCCGATCGTCTCCGCAATCTCGCGGTACGACAGCGCCTCCAGATAAAACAGCACGAGCGGCACGCGGAAGACCTCATCGATCCGCGCTATCGCGTCCATCAGCACCCCCGAGTCGATCCGCGACACCAGGTCGGGGCCCGCGTCGATCAGCTCCTGCGAATCCTCCGGCGCCTCGTCGATCGACGAGTGTCGGTCGTCGCGCCGGCGCGTCCTCAGAAATTCACGGTACAGCGTCGTGAACAGCCAGCTCTTCGCCTTGGAGGCGTCCCTCAGGGCCCCGCCCCGCGTGGCGCAGAGATAGAAGGTCTGCTGCGTCAGGTCGCACGCGTCCGACGCATTCCGCGCCAGGCTCAGCGCGAAGCGGTACAGCGAGACGTAATGCTCGTCGACCAGCTGCGTGAACGCCTCGTCCGACATGCGGCCTCCTCAGTCCTTCGCCCCTGGCCGCGTGCGAAACGCGTCCAGCGACAGCCGGCCGGGCCCGAAGGCCAGCACCACGAGCACCGCAAACAGGAACAGGAACGGCGTCGCCGCCGTGAATTTGTCGGGATCGGTGAAAATCGCCGAGAGCGCCGCGCGCTCCGCCGTCGCGTAGGCGATGCAGAGGACGAAGGTCAGCGGCAGGCACGCGACCCGCGCAAAGAGTCCGAGCAGGAGAAGCAGGCCCCCGACCGTCTCGGTGGTGCCCGCAAGCGCCGCATTCAGGTGGGGCGCAGGGATGCCCAGGCTCGCGAAGTAGCCGGAGACGCGCGCGAGATGGGTGAGTTTGCCCCAGCCGGTCTGCATGAATTGAAAGCCCCAGTAGAGTCGGATGATCAAGAGCACCGGACTTTGGAGGTACGAGGCGGCCGAGTCGAACAGGTTAAGCGCAGGTCTGAGTTTCATCGTGGGAGGGGTCTTGGTTTGGTGGTTGAAAATTGGATGGGGAGAGAGCGAAGGGTGACGGGGTGCGTTGCGCGGCTGGCGGTTGACGCCCGGCGTCAGCGTTCAACCTTTTCTTGGCCCTTGGGCCCTTTGCCGGCCGGAGCGCAGATCCAACCAAGGCGGCGCCACTGGGCGAAGGCCGACTGCACCCGGGCCGCACGCGCCTCGACGCCCTCGCGAGATCCGCGGAAGGCGATCTCGCAGGCGCGCGCCAGCGTGCGGCCGGCCCTCAGCGCGCGCAGCAGGCGAAACTCCACCGCGTCCAGCCGCTTGAAATAGACCTGGTTGTCCACGCGGTGCACCGCCAGGCGCACCCGTTCGCGCCGCAGCTCCGGCGCCGCCGCGGCCGCAGCCGACTTCCGGTGCCGCGCCACCGCGTTGCTCGCCCCGGACCGAAGCGCGCCGTCCCGCTGCTTCACCGCGATCACGTAGTCGTCCACCGCATGGTCCAGCTCGAGCAGCGTCACATAGGGCTGGATACCCAGCCTCAGCCGCCCGGGCGCGCTCCGCGCCAGCCGCTCGTAGGGCACCGGCGGCCTCGACGGTCCGTCGAAGGCCACGATCTGCGCCCACTCGAACCTGGCCACGGCCACGGCCTCCCGCGTCAGCGGAGACGTCAGCGAGGGATGGGTCCGGAGGTACGAGGCCAGCCCGGCGCACAGGTCCCGCAGCGTGTACGAGTGCGGCGGGCAGTCCTCGAGATACGCCTCCGCCAGGCGCCAGAACCGGCGCTCACCCAGCAGCGCGAACAGCCCGGGCGCGTCCTCGCGAAACGACTCGAGCAGCCGAAACCAGTACTGGCGGTTGTAGATTTCCAGGCGCTCGAAGGAGGTGAGCCGGTCGTTCGGCTTCATGAACTCGCCCGCCACCCGGGTCATCGCCCGGCCGTCGGTCCAGCGCGCCTGCATGCGCTCGCCAGGAGCGAGCCGGCGCCGCAGCGCCGCAGCCATGAAGCGCTGGAGCGCCCGAAGGTCTTCCGTCGAGCGCAGCGCCAACGGAGCGCGCCTCGGGACCGGAAGTGTGCCGCGCCCGCTCATCCGCGGCGCCCCCTGCGCTGCGCGCCAATGGCGACCTCGCCCGCCTGCCGCGCCTCCGCAATGTAACGGTTCGCCTTCAGCGCCTCATCGTGCACCTCCTCGAACGAAGGAATCCGGTCGTCCCACTCGAGCAACGTCGCCGTCACCCCGCACAGCCGAGTGGCCCGCGTGTAGAGTTTCCACACCGGATCGAGCACCGGGTGGTCGTGCGTATCCAGAATATACTTCTCGAACTTCGTGTGCCCGGCGATGTGCATCTGCGCCACCCGGTGGTGCGGGATGTTGTCGATGTAGTCCACCGGGTTGAAACCGTGATTCTTCGAGGAGACGTAAATATTGTTCACGTCGAGCAGGATCCCGCAGTCGGCCAGTTCGACGACCTCGCTGAGAAACTCCCACTCGGTCATTTCCGAGACGTGGTACTCGGTGTAGCTGCTCACGTTCTCAACGCAGATCGGCACCCCGAGGAAATCCTGCGCGTAGCGGATCTTCTCCGCGGTGCGCTTCGCGGCCGCGAACGTGTACGGCATCGGAAGCAGGTCGTGGGTGTACGTGCCGTCCACGCTGCCCCAGCAGAGATGGTCGGTGAGCCACGGCGTGCCCGTGCGCTTCACCAGATTCTTCAGGCGGCGCAGGTGCGCCCGGTCAAAACGGTCCGCCGAGCCGAAATACAGCGACACGCCGTGCTGCACCACCCGGTACTGTTCGAGGATGCGGTCGAGCACCTCGAGCGGACGCCCGCCGTCGGCCATGAAGTTCTCCGAGATGATCTCGAACCAGTCGACCGTCGGCTTCTCGGAGAGGATGTGCCCGTAGTGCGGGACCCGCAGGCCGATGCCGATGCCGTAGTCGTTGAAGCCGTTGAACCGGTTGGCGGGCATGGTCGTTGAAGAGTGGATACCGTGGTGGTCCCGCGGCCCGGGCCGGGCGGAAACGGATCCGCCCGCCGGGCACCGCGATGAAACGGGCTCAGGAGGACTTGCCCTTGCCGTGGCAGGAGGACTTCGCCTTGCACGAGCTCTTGGTCTTGCAGGAACTCTTCGCCTTGCACGAGCTCTTCGCATGGCACGACGACTTGTCCGCCGCCGGAGCCGGGGCGGCCTTGCCGTTGCAGCCGCTCTTGCCGTTGCAGGACGCCTTCTGGCAGGTCTTGCACTGGCCGGCATCGGTGCCCGCATCAGCGGCGCGAAGGTTGGTGGTCAGTGCACCGGCATAAAGACCGGCAACAGCAGCACAGGCGAGAAGCGTGGAGACTTTCTTGTTCATGGTGGGATCGGATTGAGTGAGGATCTTGTTTTTCCGGCGTCGCCTCCGAATGGATGCGATAACAGGCACCGGTACCAATAAGAGAAACTAAGCGCCTGCATTATTCCCACAAATTGTCTTTTTGCGCTCAGACTATTATTAGTTGCTCATCACCAATTGTTTCCGAATTTGGTTTT
>JAJXYI010000273.1 GCA_021780625.1 bacterium
TGTCAGGTACACCAAACAGATCAAGGCCTTCAAGCTGCTCTCCATCGCCGGCGCCTATCACCGCGGCGACGAGCACAACAAGCAGCTCCAGCGCATCTACGGCACCGCGTTCGCCACCAAGGACGAGCTCGCACAGTACCTCGAGCGCATGGAGCAGGCGAAGCTCCGCGACCACCGCAAGCTCGGCCGCGACCTCAAGCTCTTCGTCATCGACGAGGACGTCGGCCAGGGTCTGATCCTCTGGACCCCCGCCGGCTCGATCATCCGCCAGGAGCTGCAGACCTTCATTCTCGCCGAGCTCCAGAAGCAGGGCTACAGCCAGGTCTTCACGCCGCACATCGGCAAGCTCGCGCTCTACAAGACTTCGGGCCACTTCCCCTACTACAAGGAGTCGCAGTTCACGCCGATCATCGACCCGGACCAGCTCGCCCACATCGCGCACGAGGGCTGCAGCTGCGCGGAAATGACCGCGCGACTCGACGCTGTATCCGAAAGTTTCCGACAGGAGATCAACCGCCGCAGCGGCAGGGAGGTCATCCCGGTCGAACGCACGAAGGCGGACGAGTCGCTCCTCGACGGCTTCCTGCTGAAGCCGATGAACTGCCCGCACCACATCAAGATCTTCGCGTCGCAGCCCCACTCGTACCGCGACCTGCCGATCCGCCTCGCCGAATTCGGCACCGTGTACCGCTGGGAGCAGTCCGGCGAGCTCAACGGCCTCACGCGCGTGCGCGGCTTCACGCAGGATGACGCGCACCTCTTCTGCACGGAGGAACAGGTCGCGCAGGAGGTGCTCGGCTGCCTCTCGCTCGTGAAGATCGTGCTCTCCACGCTCGGCATGAGCGACTATCGCGTGCGCGTCGGCCTCCGGGATCCCGATTCCAACAAGTACACCGGCACCAAGGAAAACTGGGACAAGGCCGAGGCGGCCTGCCGCGAGGCAGCGAAGACGCTCGGCGTGCCCTTCACCGAGGAACCCGGCGAGGCCGCGTTCTACGGCCCGAAGATCGACTTCGTGGTCCGCGACGTCATCGGCCGCGAATGGCAGCTCGGCACCGTGCAGGTCGACTACAACCTGCCGATCCGCTTCGACCTCTCCTACATCGGCGCCGACAACCAGGCCCACCGGCCCGTCATGATCCATCGCGCCCCCTTTGGCTCGATGGAGCGCTTCTGCGGTGTGCTCATCGAGCACTTCGCCGGCGACTTCCCGGCCTGGCTCGCCCCCGAGCAGGTGCGGCTCGTGCCGATCAGCGAGAAGACCCTCGACTACGGGCGCTCGCTGCTCGCCCAGCTCAGGGCGGCCGGCGTCCGCGCGTCCCTCGACGAACACAACGACAAGCTCGGCGCCAAGATCCGCCGCTCCGAGGTCGAGAAGGTGCCCTACACCCTCGTGCTCGGCGGCAAGGAGGCCGAGGCCCAGGCCGTGAGCGTGCGCTCGCGCGCCAGGGGCGACGAGGGCGTGATGCCGTTCGCCGCCTTCCAGGAGCGCCTCGTCGCGGAAATCAGGAATCGCGCCCTTCCCGACAAGAAGAAGGCCTGAGCGCCCAACCGCCGCGCCCGTCGCCATGTCCGCCCCTTGGAAAGCCGAGCTCGACGCCATCCTCGGGGCGCGCCACGGCGGCGCCTCCGAGCCCGTCATCGCCCGCCTTCGCGACCTCGACCGCCGGCATCCCAATGTCGGCGAAATCCACGCCCAGCTCGCCTGGAGCTTCGCCTCGTCCGGACGGACGGCCGACGCGAGGGACCATTACGAACGCGCGCTCGCACTCGGACTCCCGCCCAACGAGCACGCCGGCGCGCTCATCGGGCTCGGCTCCGCCTTGCTCGAGCTCGGCGAGGCCGCGCGCGCCTCGGAACTCTTCCGTGGCGGACGCGCGCTGTTCCCGGAACAACGCGAATTCGACGCATTCCTGGCCACCGCCCTGCGCGCCGAGGGCCGCGCCGACGAGGCCGCTCAGATCCTGCTGGAAGTCCTGATTGAAACCAGCGAGGATCCGGGCATCGCGGCCTATCAACGTTTGCTCAGGCACCTGACCGCCCGCCGCGCCTCCTAATCCGACGCTTTCGACGCATGTCCGACGTCACCTACTACCCAGACCATCCGACCGCCGAAAACCTGATTGCCGCACTGCGGCAACTCCCGCCGACAGCCCGCGTGCTGTCGCGCCTGCAGAAACTCCTGGCGGATCCGAATTCCGGTCTGGACGATGTCGCCAGCCTCATCCGCCTGGACGCCTCGCTCACCACCCGGATCATCCAGATCAGCAACAGCGTCTGGTTCGGGCGCGGCAATCCCTGCAAGACCATCGAGGACGCCGTGAACCGCGTCGGCTTCCGCGAGATCTACCGCCTCGTCGCCGTTGTTGCCTCGGGCGCGATGGTCGCGGGCCCCCTTGCCGCGTACGGACGCACCACGGACATCATCTGGGACGAGTCCGTCTCCTGCGCGCTCGCTGCCGAACTCATCGCCGACAGCCTCAGCGAGGACACCGCCGTGGCCTACACCGCGGGGCTGCTGCACGCGATCGGCCGGCAGCCCATCAATCATTACGTCGAAACGGTGCACCGGGGCCGCGTCCTCACCGACGAGGGTTTCCCCCGCGAGCACAGCGGCTCGGAATTCGCCCTGCTCGGCTTCAGCCAGGCCGACGTCGGCGCCACCATGCTCGACAAATGGGATTTCTCCACCGCGATCGTCGAGCCGATCCGCCGGCAGTACGAACCGCTCGACGCCGAGGAGCCGCACGACCGCATGGCCGCCGTCCTGTTCGGCGCCCGACTGCTTCGCACCGTCCTGCTTCACGACGACGTGCTCGGCGAGGTGCCCGGTGAAAACGACATTCTCGGGCACCTCCGGATCTCAAGGGCCGACCTGCTCGACCTGCGGCCGATGCTCGAGGACCAGCTCGTCAGGATCCACCAGGTCACCCGCATCTGACCGGCCTCAATCGGGGCCGATCGCACCCGGGCAGGGATCAAAGATCCAGAACCGGGCGATCAGGCCCGCTCGACTGCACACGTCGTATCCGAAATCCGTACACTCGACGTCGCAGTCGACGTTCCCCGCATCGTCGGTCCGGGCCGAGGAGGCGGTTCCGCGCCATTGCGCCACAGCAAGTTCCCTGGCGATCTCGAAGGCCTCTTCCACGGAGGCAAACGCGCCGCAATGGACCGTCCTCGACACGGGAGTCTCGTCCTCCCCGGCCGCGAGGACAAAGCCCAGGACCTCGTAACGGTGGGCAATGATTCGGCTCGTGGACATACGCTCATCCATGAGCGTAACACATGCCAACCCGCACCGGGCCTTCTGGTATGGCCACAAAAAAACGGGGCCAAGGTCGGCCCCGTTTTGAGAATCAAAGATGCTCTCCGTCGGCTCAGATCGCGGTCTCGCCGCGTTCTTCCGTGCGGATGCGGACGACTTCCTCGAGCGGAATCACGAAGATCTTGCCATCGCCGATCTTGCCGGTCTTCGCAGACTTGACCACGAGATCGACGACCTTTGCAACGAGGTCGTCGGCCACCGCGATCTCGATCTTAACCTTGGGGAGAAAATCGACGGTGTACTCGCTGCCGCGGTAGATCTCGGTGTGGCCCTTCTGACGGCCGTATCCCTTGACCTCCGACACAGTCATGCCCTCGATGCCGGCGGCGGACAGCGCCTCCTTAACTTCCTCGAGTTTAAAGGGTTTAATGATGGCGACGATGAGTTTCATAGTGGAAAGAGAATGAGTTGTATGCGATTAGTCGATATAGCCTTCTTCGCCGTGCTCATTGATGTCGAGGCCCTGGCGTTCGACTTCGGCGACCGGGCGAAGACCAATGAGGGCTTTGACTATGAAGGCAATCACGATCGTGGCAACTACTGAGAGGGTGATGGTGATGCCCATCGCCTTGAGCTGTTCAAGCCAGAGACCGCCATGTTCGACGAGCTTGGCGAGGCCGTTTTTCTGCGCGGCACCGTTGAGGAGGTTGCTGTTCACCTCTCCGGTCGCGAGGATTCCCGTGAGCAGGGCGCCGATGGTGCCGCCCACGGCGTGCACGCCGAAGGTGTCCAGCGCATCGTCGTATTTGAAGATGGCCTTCAGGCGGGTGACCGCCAGGTAGGGGATCACCGCCGCGATGAGGCCGATGATGACGGCGCCGTTGGCATTCACGAAGCCAGCCGCCGGGGTGATCACAACCAGGCCCGCGACGATGCCGGAGCAGAAGCCGAGGATCGACGCATGGCCGCGGAAGGTGAGCTCGATCAGGCCCCAGGTGAAGCCCGCGACCGCCGCGGCGAGCGTGGTCGTCATGAACGCGTTGGCCGCGATGCCGTCAGCCGCCAGAGCGCTGCCCGCGTTGAAGCCGTACCAGCCCGCCCAGAGCATGCCGGTGCCGACCATGCACAACACCATGCTGTGCGGCGCCATCTTCTCCTTACCGAAGCCGAGCCGGGGCCCGAGGATGATGGCGAGGACCAGCGCGGACCAGCCCGAGCTCATGTGGACGACCGTTCCGCCGGCGAAGTCGATCGCACGGATCGCCGCGTCAGGGTTCCAGACGCCGTTCATGAAGCCCGTCGCGCCCCACACCATGTGGGCCAGCGGGAAATACACGACCACCATCCAGATGGTGACGAACAGCATGATCGCGGTGAACTTCATGCGCTCAGCGATCGCGCCAACGATCAGCGCGGGCGTGATGATCGCGAACATCAGCTGGTACATCGCAAAGACGTTGTGGGAAACCCAATACGCGTAGTTCGTGTTAGGCGCGGAGGTGACGTTGTGCAGGAACAGGAACTCGGAGCCGCCGATGAAGGGGCTGCCCGCGCTCGTGCCGAAGACCATGCTGTAGCCAAACGCCCACCACAGGATCGTCACCAGGCCCGAGATGCCAAGGCACTGCGCAAGTACCGAAAGCACGTTCTTACGGCGCACAAGGCCGCCGTAAAACAGCGCCAGACCGGGAAGCGTCATGAAGAGCACGAGCGCCGCGCTCGTCATCATCCACGCATTGTGCCCGGGACCCGCGACGCCCGTGAGCGCCTTGCCGGGATCGGTGTTCTGCACGTACGCCTCGAGCGCCGCGACGCGGTCGTTGAGGGAGGGGGCCGGGGCCGCCGGCGACTGTGCGCACAGGGGAACCGCAGCCAGGAGCGGAAGCGCCGCAAGTACGACGTATCCGAGGAGTTTCTTCAGGGAGAGGGTCTTCATGTTCAGGGCTCGTTGCAGCAGCTACAGTGCCAATCATGAACGAAAGTGTCATGAAATGATGTCATGGATTCATCATGAACTGATGAACTCGCAGCGATAAATGTGACTGACGCCATCGAAATGCCCGTCCTGAACGATCCTCTTGTGGAATGTTCGGAATGAATTGAAGTTGCGTATCGATTTCATACCCACGCGGTACGCGCCCTGCTCTTCAGCGCCCAATGCCTTCCATTCATCCGACGTTCGCTGCTATGGCCTCCTCTGCGACCATACCGCTGTGGCTCATCCTCCCGTTCGGGCTGCTGCTGTTGCTGATCGCGGTAATGCCACTGACGCCCCACGGCATCAAACGGTTCTGGGACCGCTTTTATGCGCACATCGCGATCGGCCTGGGCGCCGCGGTCGCCCTCTACTACTCCCTTGCCATCCCCGGAGGTGGGGCGACGGTCTCCACGACGGCCCATGAATACCTCTCCTTCATCTGCCTCGTCGGCTCCCTGTTCGTCGTCGCAGGGGGGATCCACATCAAGGTGAAGGGTGAGGCCACCCCGCTTCAGAACACACTCTTCCTGCTGATCGGCGCGGTGGCCGCCAACGTGATCGGCACAACCGGCGCCTCGGTGGTGCTCATCCGGCCCTACATTCGGATGAACAAGATCCGGATCAGCGCCTACCACGTCGTCTTCTTCATTTTCATCGTCTCAAATTGCGGCGGCTCGCTCACGCCGATCGGAGATCCTCCCCTCTTTCTCGGTTACCTGCGCGGCGTGCCGTTCCTCTGGCTCCTGGACCATGTGATGCCCGCGTGGAGCCTGGTCATTGGCTTGCTGCTGACGGTCTTCTTCATCGTAGACCACCGGTACTACCGGCGGGTGCCCGGCCGGCTGCGTTCGGAAATCGAGCGGGGCGACACCTGGCGCTTCGAAGGCGGCATCAACGTGCTGTTCCTCGCGGTGATCATCGGTTCGGTGTTCCTCCCCGAGCACTTATTCCTTCGCGAGGGCGTCATGCTCGCCGCCGCCCTGCTCTCCTACCGGCTCACACCCCGGCAGGTGCACGAGGAGAATCAGTTTTCCTTCGGCCCCATCCGCGAGGTCGCCTTTCTCTTTGTCGGCATCTTCCTCACGATGATGCCGGCGCTCGGCACGCTCAGGGAACGCGGGCGGTCGCTGGGCTTCGACAAGCCTGCGGAATACTACTTTGCCTCGGGCAGTCTCTCGTCGGTCCTCGATAATGCGCCGACCTACCTCAATTTCTTCCAGCTGGCCCAGGCTTCCGTCGCGCCAACCGCTCACATGCCGGATTCACACCCGGGCTCCGACCCCGTGGTCTCCGAGACCCGCCGCATGCTTGCCAGCCCGGACTCCAGCCTGTTCATCATCGCCGTGAGTCTCGGTTCGGTCTTCTTCGGCGCGATGACTTATATCGGAAACGGACCCAATTTCATGGTGAAGTCCATCGCCGACGCCGCGGGAGTGAAGACGCCCTCCTTCTTCGGCTACGTGTTCCGATACAGCCTCCCCATACTCCTCCCCATCCTCGCGCTCTGCGGCTGGCTGCTCCTGTAGCGGCCGGTCCAATACACCC
>JAJXYI010000419.1 GCA_021780625.1 bacterium
AAAGGTCGTTCCGCCCCTTGAGGTCCGAAACGAGTTGGAGGTCCGTAGCATCATAACACACCGCTCCGCTGAGGCGAAGCGGTGGCAGGTTCACGTTGCTACTCCAACGATAGTTGATGATCCATTGAGCCGGTCTAAATCCTTCTAGCGGTGGAGAGAATCCTTGCTCCAACTTCGCCAGATGCTTCTTGCATTGTTCGAGTTTGCGGATGCGGAGTCCGCGGGAGGGTGACCATTCGGGAATCAGCCAAATTGCCGAATTGATCAGCGTATTCGGCGTTCCGGTCTTCGGATGAAACACCAGACCTGCGAATACCATGCATCGATAGCGCCGAACAAAGGGGACCAGCAGTGCCTCGACGTCCTTCGGGTGAACTGAGAGCTCGGGCAGGACGAGCCAGTCGAGCGTGCGTCCATCTTTGCGCATCAAAGTTCGATGAGTTTCACGAGCGCGAAGCATCTGGGCGAGCGCTTCAAGCATCGCGGCCAAGTGACGGCGATGCTTCATTCGGATTGCCCGTCCATTTAGTTCGGGGTCGCCGGCAGCAGCAGCAAAATGCTCAACGCAAGGGATTACCGTTTGCGCGACCGCGAGGCGCAATGGACGCTCCCATTGTTTCTTTCTGGGTCTCGTCGCAGGCGGTGCCTCTTGTTCGAGAAACAATACTTCACTGGCAATGCCACGTTCACGCCTATGTCGCAGGAGCCGCGCTCGAACCTCCATGTGCAGCTTCTTAGGAGAAGTGTCGGCGATTACCTCGCCCGTACCCGGCCAGCGAAGTAGACGAAACAAGAAAGTTTCTAGCCAGGATGACGCCGGCAACCAATTTGGGCCCAGAGTCTCTCGCCCTGCGAAATTTCCATATCGCAGCTGCTCCCAATGCGACATTGGCGATTGGTATCGCGGCAACCTAGAGTCCGGGCTTTCCTGAATCGAAACACGCCGATGGAGCGCATTGAGCGGTCCTCGAATAGCGGCGCAAAGAAGTTGACCAACTTCGATGCGAATTTTCTCCGCTGGATTGCACCAATCCGGACTCTCAAACAGAAAATCTAAGTCGGTCTTCCGTTGATCGAATTTGAAGCTGTCGGGCTCAAGGCGTGGATAAGGAGCATTACCATTTTGGGTTTTTCGAGTGGCCGAAATTCGCCACGGGGAAAGGACGCCGCTTGTTGGATGTTTGATTCTCCAGCGAAACGCGAGGTCTGCCAAAAGAAGCACATTCTCCTCTTCGAGGAAGGGATTGCTGTCATCGTGTGACCATGACGCTACGGACCTAACGCTACTGTCGACGGGAGCTACGGACGAACGGCGGAGCATTTCGAGCGCCGAGGTTGCCGGAAGTCGAACCGTTCTAAGTTCGGCATATAAATCTGCGGCGATGCGGGGCGCAATTCGTTGCGCTTCGGCGAAGAATTCCGCACCGAGACGACCGCCTTCCCAATTGCTGAAGTTCGGCCTCCTATCAAAGGCCGTAATGCACAAGATTGAGAGCATGGCATCGCGCCGCGCATTCTTCGCCGGATGGCCGAGCATGAAATTGCGGAGGGCCCAATATCTGCGCATCGGGCCACTTTCCTTAAAGCGGACCACATCCTCCGATTCGGTTAGCCATCCTCTGGTGGTTAGGTAGAGGCACACCTGCTGCAATAAATACCACGGCAAACGTGGGGTAGGCGTTCCGTTCTTTACACTTTTGATCAATTCGATCCCTTTCCCCAGCAGAGCCTCGTGATATGCGTTTCGATCTGATTCTGCCGGCAGGGAGTCAGCATCTTGGACCACACCTGTTTCTGTTGCGCCCGCTCGGAATAACTCGGCGAGGCAGTAAAGCCCAATTTCGCGGCATTCGCGTTTGGCGTGTAAGCGGAGTTGCTCGAGTAATCGAAGGACGCGACTGAGAAATTGTGGATGTGGAAACAAATCTAAGCCGATCCTCAACAAACGAACATTGCTTGGGTCGGTCACCCACGACTCAACGAGCATAGCGGAAAAAACCTTGGCGCGTTCGTCCAACTCGTCGCGAGAGATCGAGATTTTTGCGGGCACAGCATCCTCGTCGATATCTTCGTCTCCCTCGTCGAGCGTTTCTGTACCCGCTTCAAGTAGCATCGGTCGAAGCAGTCGATACATGCGTTTGTATCGACTTGCTGCAAATCTGGCTGCTGTTTCATCGCGCATGTCAGGCACCCCGAGCAGCAGGGCTTCGCTCTTTCCGATTTCGTCCTGCGTGGAGGCGAATCTCTGTTGTGTGTGGAAAAAGCCTTCGAGCGCTCCGATGATCTCGGTTCCATGTTGCACATCGAAGGGGCCCGAGACTTCTCGTTGAAGACGTTCGGCCGCCTTCGATTGCGGCACCATGAATCGCTGTTCGCGACCTAACACAACCGCTTTCGTCTTCTTAGGCTGGATTTCGAGGCCGGGCGCAGTCGCGCGAAGGAGGTTCGCCAGCCAAATCGTAATCTGATCTTGGAGGCCCTCCTCCGAAATATCATGAGGCACTTCCAAGACGAACCGCATGTCATCCACATAGCGGCACGCGTCTTTAAGAACTATTTCCGGCGCGATTGCCTGTTGGAGGGCGCGCCTAAGTTCTTGGTCGAATCCGGAGAGAAAGACATTTGCGAAGAAACCCGACGCAACCAAACCCTGGGGTAGCGCGATTTCATCGAATCTTTCAATGCCGTTCTTCTTTGCGTAACCGGCCGCTCGTTTCGAATCGCTCCAAGTCCAGTTAAAGAGTCGCCGCGCAAAAATGAAAAATGGCTTTTCTGCCTCACTTAGCTGGAATTTTTCAATCGCCTTGTGCAGCGCGCTTGGGCGAACGCGGTCGAAAAATTTTGAGAGGTCCGCTTGCACAATTGCGGTTGCCTTTCCTTCGGCAGGTTTGAGTTCCGCCGCGACAAGTTCCGGTCGCTTGAGGAATGTGCGGTAATCTACAAAATACTGTCGATAGAGCTTCTTGCTGCCCCAAGGATGAACCAATTCGCCGTGGTGAACATCGCAGAATAAGCGATTGCCGTAGCTCACGATCGCCTGGCGGTTCCTTTCGTCTGAAATGCTCGCCCGCGGATCGCTTTGAGCGGCCTCAACACGGTTGGCTAGGCAAAGCATGACCGCGGTCGCGAGAACTTGGTCCTGAAGCTCGACGTGTGCGAGCGGGCGTATCCCGACATCTGATACCTTTTCCGGCCGCCAGTTTCCGTTTCTGAGCGTCCACTTCTGAGCTTTGGGCGCGGGCACCAGCCGAAGTGGAAGATTCTGCCAGTTCCCAAGGTCTTCAAGCCGTGCTTGCAGTTCTGCTATGAATCGCGGCAGCCGCAGCGACTGCCAATCGAGTTCGAGCGTGTCCGAATACCAGTTGTGCGAGCGGATGTAGCCCGACGTCTTCTTCCATGCCTGAACCAGGACGCATTCCATTTTCAGGTCTTCAACCAAGGGGGTCAGAAATGTCTTCATTGGGATCCGGCTGGGGATGAGGTCTGGCTTGCCGCGGTTAAGCGGGCTTTGCTTGGGCAGCGAGGATGATGCAGGGAGCGCCCAGGATGGCGACTATCTCGACGATATTCGGTGCGCAAAATAGGCCGGAGAGATTCACCAAGACTGCTATGGAGCTCAGGGTGACGATCATGCCCGGTGAGAGGCGGCGGACGTAGCGAAAGGCAACGATCGCGATAACCAAGTCAAAAAGGCCGAGGATAATGGGTACGCTGGTCTGTGCGTGATCCATGGTTTGAATTCCTTGCCGAGGGTGTGATGAAAGCAAACGAGAGCGGAGGGGCCGGGTTGGATCAGTCGTGACCAGCGGCCTCGTCCATGATCTTGATGAGTGTCGCCTCGACCTCGGCGGCGAGGGGGGCGGCGGCGGGGGTGGCGAACATCGTGAGGAGGAGGGAGGGCTTGATGGTCGCGAGAACCGTTCGGCCGGCCTCGTTGTAGACGGAGATGCGGCAGGGGAGGGCGGCGGAGATTTCCAGGGAATGGCCCAAGGCCTGGCGGGCGAGCGCGGGGCTGCAGACTTCGAAGACCCGACACTCGGGGCCGAATTCCAAACCTTTCGCGGTGATGCGCTGCTTCAGGTCGTGCATGCCCAGCACGCCAAAGCCGTGCTTCTGGGCGATCTCCGGGAGTTTTTGGGAAACGAGGCCGATGTCGGCCGTAGTGCTGCGCTTGATCAGGATGTCGCTGCTCATGGATGCGTGGGGTTGCCGTTTCGCGCTGCTGGGCGCACGGCTAGCTTCGCAGGGCGACGGTTGCGCAGCAAGACGTCTGTGCGGCTGTCCAATGAGGAATTTGAACCACAGAGACACGGAGGACACAGAGAAATTCAAAGACCCAAGTGCTGAGGTCAAAAATCTGAATTCAATTTTGTGCCTTCAGCGTTCGCGTATCCATCGGCCTACGACGGGTTCGGCGATTGGACAGAAGATTATGAAAATCTGAAAATTGGAAATTCGGATATCTGACTTCTGTCCTCTGAATTCCGGCTTTCTCTGTGTCCTCCGTGTCTCTGTGGTTCAAAAGGTTCTTTGTCAGCAGAGCTGCCCTCTGTCCTACGCGACTTCGATCATACCCTTCAGCAAACCGGGCTCCTTGATGACGGACGGGAAGCGGGCGGGGACTTCGGCGAGGGGGAGGCGGTGGGTGATCCAGGGCTTCGTGTCGATACGGCCGGCTTCGATCAGGCGGAGGATGCGTTCGAAGGTCGCGGGCAGCGAATTGCGGCTGGCGTAGACGGTGAGCTCGCGGCGGTGGAAGGCCGGGTCGTTGAAAGTGAGGTCGCCTTGGAAGAGTCCCACGAACACGAGCTTTCCACCGTGCGTGGGCAGGCCGAAGGAGGCGTGCATGGACTGCGGGTTGCCGGTGGCGTCGAAGACCGCCGTGGGCATGTCGCCGTCGAGCAGTGCGGGGAGAGCGTCGGCGGGCGGGGTGGCGAGCGGGTTGAGCGTGCGTTCGACACCGAGGCGGTCGCGGCAGAAGGCGAGGCGGGGTTCGCTCGTATCCATCACCACGAGACGCGCGCCGGTTTCCTGGACGAACTGGATCACGCTCAGGCCGATGGGGCCGGCGCCGACAACGAGCACGGTGTCGTCGCGGCCGATCTCGGCGCGTTCCACGGCGTGGGCGCCGATCGAGAGGGTTTCGACGAGCGCGAGCTGCTCGAGGTCGAGGCGGCGCGAGCGGTGGAGCTTCGCGGCGGGCACGGCGACGAACGGGCGCATGCCGCCGTCGACGTGGACGCCCATGACCTTGAGCTCGCGACAGCAGTTGGGCTTGCCGCGTCGGCAGGCGACGCAGCGGCCACAGTTGAGGTAGGGCTCGACCGAGCAGAGGTCGCCGGGGCGGAGGTCCGAGCCGGGGGCGCGGGACTCGACCACCTCGACGCCGAGCTCGTGGCCGAGGATGCGCGGGTAGCTGAAGAACGGCTGGCGTCCGGCGAAGGCGTGGATGTCGGTGCCGCAGATGCCGATCTGGCGGACCCGCACGAGGACTTCGCCCGCGGCGGGTTCGGGCTGCGCGGCGTCGATCGCGGAGAATTCGCCGGGTTGGTTGAGGACGATGGAGAGCATGGTCAGGCGAGGAGGGTGTCGCGGTTTTCGGGGCGGCCGCGGGTGAAGTTGTGGTTGTGGACGGGCTGGAAGATCCGGAGGACCTCGGCCATGAGGCCGTAGTCGACGGGGTCCATGGCATACCTGACGTTGCGGCGCATGTTCTCGGGGTTTGCCGAGCCAACGAGCGTCGTGGCGATGCCGGGGTGTCCGATCGAGAACTGGACGGCGAGCTTGACGATGTCGGCGCCGACCCGGCGGCAATAATCGACGGCCTCCCGGGCGCAGGCGACGAGGGGGGCGGGAGCGGGGTGCCAGGAGGGGACGCCGCGTTCGGTGAGCAGGCCCATGCCGGTGGGCGACGCGTTGATGACGCCGACGTCGCGGTTTTGGAAATACGGGATGAGGCTCGCGAGCGAGTCGTCGTTGAGCTCGTAGTGGCAGAACGAGAGGATAGTCTCCACAAGCCCCGGCGGGCAGCGGTCGATGATGGCGGGGAAGATTTTCAGGGGCAGGCCGGTGATTCCGATGTGCCCGATGCGGCCCTCTGACTTGAGGCGGGCGAGTTCGGGGAGCGTCTCGTCGACGATCTGGTTGATGTCGGCAAATTCGATGTCGTGGCACTGGAGCAGGTCGATGTAATCGACGCCGAGACGCCTGCAGCTCTCGTTGAGACTCTGGCGGACGCGGGCAGCGGAGAAATCGAACTCGCCCTCGCCGTACTGCCCAACCTTGGTGGCGAGAATGTAGCGGTCGCGCGGGATGCCGGCCAGGGCCTTGCCGAGCACGGTCTCCGCCTTGGTGGCGCCGTAGTAGGGGGAGACGTCGATGAAGTTGATGCCGAGGTCCAACGCGACGTGGACGGTGCGGATGGCCTCGCCCTCGTCGATGGAACGGAAGACTCCGCCCAGGGAGGAGGCGCCGAAGCCGAGTTGGGAGACGATGAGACCGGTGCGGCCGAGTTTGCGGTAGTGCATGCGCGTCAGGATTGGATTCCGTAGATGCGGGCGGCGGTGTCGCCGAAGAGGGAGGCTTGTTCGGACTTCGAGAGACGTGCGGCGCAGGACTCCACTGCGGAGACCCAGGCACGGTGGTCGGTGGCGACGAGGCAGACGGGCCAGTCGGAGCCGAACATCACTCGGTCGGCGCCGAAGGACTCGAGCGTGCAGTCGAAGTGGACGCGGATCATCTCCTGGGACCAGCGCCAGTCCGGGACCTCCGTGACGACGCCCGAGAATTT
>JAJXYI010000474.1 GCA_021780625.1 bacterium
ATGGTTGCGGCACAGCGGCACGAGGAATGCCAGCTCGTAACTGCGGGCCAGCATCTCGGCACCCGAGCGGCCGATGAAGCCCGGCACGTCCGAGCCGACGAAGGGCTCACCCGACAGGCCCAGCGACGCGAACATCGGGATGTTCAGCCGGAGCGACTTCCAGGAGGCCTTGTTGTCGCCCGTCCACATCGTCGCATACCGCTGGACTCCGGCGTAGCCCGCGCGGGTCAGCACGAAGGGCCGCCTGCCCGGAGCGTTGCGCTCGAGCCCCTCGAAGGTGGCGCGGTCCATGTTGAGCGCGAAAGTGTTGCGGTTGCTCGCGTAGGGCGTCTGGTGCCCGGGCTCCCCGAACATCACGTCGGCCTGGCTCGCGCCGCTCTTGTCCACAAAATCGGACGGCTCGTTCATGTCGTTCCAGAAGCCCGCCACGCCCTCGTCCAGAAAGCGCTTGTGCAGGTCTCCCCACCAGCGGCGGGCATCCGCGCGCGTGTAGTCCACAAAGACCGCCTTGCCCGGCCACACCTCACCCACGTACAGGCTGCCGTCACGCCGCCTCAGGAAGTAATCGTGCTTCAATCCCTCGTCGAAGACATAGTACCGATCCTTCTGCGATCCACGGTCGGGCTCCGCGGTGACGGGAGGCGCGCCGGGGGCGGGCGGCTGATACTTGATGCCCGGATCGACGATCGTGACCACCTTGACGCCGAGCTTGCGCAATCCGTCCATCAACCGCTTCGGATCCGGAAAACGTTTCGGATCCCAGGTGAACGAGCGGTAGCCGTTCATGTAATGAATATCGAGATACAGGACGTCGAGGGGAAGGTCGTGCGCCCGGTACGTCCGGGCGATCTGCTCGACCATGGTGTCCGGATAATAGCTGTAGCGGCTCTGCTGGTTGCCCAGCGCCCACAGCGGGGGCAGAGGCATGTGTCCGGTGAGGTCCGCGTAGCGGCCCAGGATCCCCTTCATCGAGGGACCCGAGAAAAAGTAGTAGTTGATGTCGCCACCCGAGGCCGTGTATCCGGCGTACTCCTGGCCGGTGTGCCCGAAGTCGAAGGCGCTGCGACAGGGGTTGTCGTAGAACAGGCCGTAGGCCCGCCCTCGCTCCCAGCCGATGTAAAAGGGGATGCTCTGGTAGAGCGGATCCGTGCCCTCCGAATAACCGGGGGTGTCGGAATTCCACAGGGTGAAGGCGCCGCGCCGACGATCGAGCCGGGCCGCCTTTTCCCCGAGGCCATAAAAATGCTCGTCGAGCCCGAGGCTCTTGTAGACAGCCACTTCGCCAGTGGCGGCGTCGCGAGCCATGGGACGCTCGTCGGCGTTGATGACCGCGTGGGTCGCGGCATCGCGAAATTCGATCAGAAAAGGTTTCCGGTGGATGACCACCTCGACTGCCGACGTCGTCAGGCGAAACGAGTCTGCTGTTTCAGCCAGGGTCCACGGACAGGCGGGCCAGCGATCCCGGGCGATTGCCCACGAGGCGTCAGGCTGCCCGGATTGCCCTGCAAAGACCGCGCGCACCCGGACCAGGTCCGGAGCCAGCACGCTGATCCATGCGTGCGATCCGTCGGCACAGGTAAGCTCCAACCCCGAGGGCGTGCGCTCCGCCTTGGCCACCGCGCCGATCTCCCGCAGCGTGGTGGCCTGCACCACGCAGGGGTACACCGCGAACGGGACGAACGCGCAGACCAAGCGGCGCAAGAGTTGGGCAAACTTCTGTGACATCACGTGCGAACATTGGAACGGGCGGGCAGTTGCCCCACCCTGACGCGGCCGCCGGGAACCGTCGGCGGCCGCGTCCTTTTGGCCGGATGCCCCTTGCATCCGGCCCCCTAAGATGGGTCAGAACTGGTAGGAGAATCCGGCCGAGTAGGAGGCGCCGTATTTCTGATAGTTCATGACCTGACGCGGATCGCCGTTTTGGAAGGTCACGAGCGGTTCGTTGTTCAGGTTGTAGCCCTGGATGAAGAGGCCGAGCCCCTTCAGCGCCCCGTTGTGGAACGTGTAGCTGACCTGGGCGTCGACCACCTTCTCCGGCTGGGCGAGCGAGAAGCCGCCACCAGGTGTGGCGTCACCGGACGGGGTCGGGGCGCCGAAGGTCGTAATGTATTCACGCGCCGAGGAACGATAACGCTCGCTGATGCGGAACGAGAAGCCGCTGTGCTCGTAGTAGAACGTCACGTTGCCCACCTGGCGGGACAGTCCGGCGATCGGAGCCGTGCCGTTGCCCGGCCCCCAGGGCTGGATCGTGCTGTCGGTGTAGGCACCGCCGAGGACGACGCCGAATCCGTGAATCGCTCCACCCGTGAGCAGCTCGCTGGGCAGCGAGATCGTGAGTTCGAGACCGCGGACATTGCCGCCCGAGCCGTTGACCGGAGAGGAGGTGATGCCTTCGTTGAGAAGCGGGGTCGGCCCGCCGCCCGTCGGGTAACCGTTGAAGTTGCTCAGCGTGTTCTGATTGTAGATGTAGGTCAGCAGCTTCTTGTCGAACGCGGCCAGCGAGACGTAGCCCATGTTGTCCTTGAAGTAATGCTCGAGGGAGAGGTCGATGGAGTCGGACAACCAAGGCCGGATCGCGGGATTGCCAGCGCCGCCGCCCCAGGGGCTGTGGCTGAGATCACTGGAGGTGGCCAGCGTCGGATCGTAGCTGTAGTTGCGCGAGGCGCGCATGTCGTACATGCGGGGACGGGCTTCCTGGCGGGCGAGGCTGAAACGGACGAAGGTCCGCTCGGTCGGCTTGAACACCAGATTCAAGCTGGGATCGAAGTTCGTGTACTTCGCGCCGCCCGAGACCGCGACCGCCGTGGAGGTGCCGCTGAGTGCGGAAAGACCCGCGGAAGACTGGTCGGTGTAGTTCACCTGGAATCCGACGTTGCCCGTGAATGGCAGCGAGCCAATGTGCCCCTTCAGGCCAACCTGGGTGAAGAAGGTTGAAATCTTCTCCCAGATCTTGAAGTTGTCGCCGACGAAGCTTCCGAGGTTGGTGTTCGGGTAGAAACCGTACACGCCGTTGTTGTAGGCGGCATTCGGATCATAGGCATAGATGCCCTTGATGCCGAGGAAGCTCAGATCTGTCGTACCGATGATCGGGGGCAGGGCGGCCGTGGACTGGCCGCTGGCCGGATAGAGGTAACCCGTCGGATCCTGGCCCGCGCGCTTGTAGCGGTCGGTGTAGCTCAGGCCCATCTCAACGTCCTTGAAGATGTTCAGACCGAGTGTGTGCTTCGTCGAAAGCTTGAACTGGCCGAGCTCGTCCTTGGATTGGAAATACTTCAGGTAACCGACCATGCCGCCACCGGGGACATAGCTCGGGCCCCAGCCCTGCGGGTCGGTGATCTTGAACAGACTCGTGTTCGTGTAATCGACGTTCGTCGTGATGTGGGGAATCGAGCCGGGAGTCTCCGTCAAGTTGATGGTGTCCGTGCCGGCAAACGGAGTCTGGCGCCAGCTCAGGCCCGAGTAGGTCTCAAGATTCTCGTCGTTGCGGGTGACCCGCGAATAGCCGGCATCAAAATTGACCGGCCAGGCCGAGGTCTGCGCGAGCTGGAGGTTCCAGTCGAGCGAGGACAGGTTGTCGGTGCGCACGAAGGTGTCGTTGCGGTTGACCGGCATGACGTTCGTAAGCGTCGCCTGGGTGACCAGGCCGTTGGTGACCGTGTAGCCCGGTTGCAGCTGGGCCGAGCTCCAGACCGCGAGCGGGATCTCCATGCCGCGAAGCAGCTGGTTCTCCTTGAAGTTGGTATGGTAGAAATCGACGGTGCTGTGGATGTTCTCGTTCGGCTTGAACTCGAGGGTCCCCATGAAGGCGTTGCGATCGAGGACGCTGGTGCGCACGTACGACTTCGTGCCGCCCAAAACGTAGTTGCCGGAGGAATCCGTGGGATATCCCCAGGCTTGGAACTGCTCACCCTCATACGGCGTGCTCGTGTGCGCGAAACCCAGCGAGATGCCTATCTTGCCGTTGTCGAACTGGTCGATGTATGAGGCGTGGTAGTGCTCGCCGTCCTTCTTCAGGCCCGGCGTGAGCCGCGGAAGTTGCGTCCAATCATAGTAGGCGCCGACGGATACCTTGCGCTGGCCCACCGCGAGAGGCTTGACCGTCTGAAGGTCGACGGTGCCCGCCAGTCCCTGGCCGATGATGTCGGCGGAGGCGGTCTTGTAGACGATCACACCGGAGAGCAGTTCGGCCGGATACTGGTCGAACTCCACGCCGCGGTTGTCGTTGGTAGTCACCTGTTGCAGGCCGTTGAGCGTGGCAGTGCTGAAATCGGGGCCGAGGCCGCGGATGTCAATCTGCTGGCTGCGACCGTTCGTGCGCTGCGTCGTGATGCCGGTCAACCGGGTCAGCGAATCAGCGATGCTGATGTCGGGCAGCTTGCCGATGTCTTCGGCCGCGATGACCTCGGTGATGGTCTGGATCTGCTGCTTGGTCTCTGCCGCGGCCGCAAGGCTGCCTGCGAAGCCGCCGGTCACCCGGTAGGTGTCCAGAACGACCGTGCCGTCGGGGTTCTCGGAATTGTCGGATTTCGCCGACGCCTTGGTCTTCTTGATCGGAGCCGAGGCATCCGCCTTGGCGTTAGCGGAGTCATCCGCGGGGGTTGTTTGCGCGAAGCTCAGCTGGCTTGCAGCCAGCGCAACCAGACTTATGGCCATGGGCCGGAGCCATCTCAGGCTCGTCTGGCGGTGGGGACTTTCGGTATGCATATTGGGTTGGCGTTTCACTTGCACATTGGGACTTGGAACCCTGCGGGCTGGTTGTGGCAGCCCGCCGAGCCGTCGTTCGTAGTTGGGAGAGGGGATAACATGCGGGATGCAGACGCACCCCGCGCTGGCAGTCACATTCAGCACCCTCAGCCCCCCCCGCCACCAGCAAGGCGCAAAGAAATCCGAGATGGGTTGGACGAAACTTGGATCGCGGCACGATTCACCTCGCCGCTTCACCAGCCCTCCAACCCCCTTCTCCAGGAATTCTCCTTGCAGCCTATGTATTTCACTCCGCCACCCTTTTGACCCCGGCCGCCGTCGCCCTCATTCCTCTGCAATCATGGCATCACCCCTCCATCCTCGCGCAGCGTCGCACTCGATGCAAACCGCCTCCCGCACACTGGGTTTCATCGCAGCCGCGGCACTCGTGCTGGCCTCGTGCAAGGCCGCGCCCGCCAACGACATTCTCCGGCAGCACTGGTGGACGCGCGCAACCTTCTACGAAATCTTCGTGCGCTCGTTCGCCGATGCCTCCAAGGGTCCCCTTGCCCACGACGGCAAGGGAGACCTCCAGGGGCTCATCGACCACCTCGATTACCTCAACGACGGCAATCCCGCCTCCGGGAAATCCCTCGGCGTCACCGCGCTGTGGCTGATGCCCGTCCAACCGTCCCCCAGCTACCACGGCTACGACGTCACCGATTACCGCGCCGTTAATCCGGATTATGGTGACATCCCGCTAATGAAGCGCCTCGTCGCCGAGGCCCACCGCCGAGGCATCCGCGTGATCGTCGACTTCGTGCTCAACCACGCCTCCTCCCAGCACCCGCTCTTCAAGCAGGCCGTGGCCGACCCCTCCTCGCCCGCACGCGCCATGTTCCGCTTCGCCAGGGCCCCCGAACAGGCCGCCGGCCCCTGGGGGCAGACCGTCTGGCACCCGGCAGGCGGCTCGTTCTACTACGGCGTCTTCACCGCCGAAATGCCCGATTGGAATTTTCGCGACCCCGCCGTCACCGAGCACCACCGGCGCGCCGCGCGCTTCTGGCTGGACGACATCGGCGTGGATGGCCTGAGGCTGGACGCCGTGCGCTATTTCTACGAGGACGGTAACCAGCTTCAGGATACCCCTGAAACGCGGGCCTGGCTCCGCGCCTTCACCGACTACTGTCACCGGATCAAACCCGGCTCCTTCGTGGTCGGCGAATGCTACGCCGACTCCCCGACCATCGCCTCGTACCAGAACGCCGGGGCCTGCGACAGCCTGTTCGAGTTCGACCTCGCGCACGCGACGATCCAGGCCGTCAAGGACGGCGACCCCAAGGTCCTCGCCTCAGCCCTCTCCAAAGTCCGCCGTCTCGACCACGACTCCGCCCGCTGGAGCATCTTCCTCGCCAACCACGACCAGGAGCGGACCCTCACGCAGCTCGGAGGCGACCGGGCCAAGGCCCGGCTCGCGGCCGAACTGGAGTTTTCCCTCCCCGGCGTCCCCTTCGTCTACTACGGCGAAGAGATCGGCATGCAGGGTGCCAAGCCAGACCCCGACCTGCGCACGCCCATGCAGTGGACCTCGGCCGCGCCCAACGCCGGATTCACCGCCCCCGGCGTCAAGCCCTGGCACCCGGTGAATTCCGACGCGACCCGCGTCAACGTCGCCCGCGAGGAATCCAGCCCGTCGTCGCTCCTCTCGCTCTACAAGCGCCTCATCCGCATGAACGCGTCTTCGCCGGCCCTGCGGCGCGGCCGCCCGCTCCCGCTGTCTGGCGGCGCCCCCGGTGTCTACGCCGAATTCCGCGAGATCGACGGCGACGCCGCGCTGGTGGTCGCCAATCTCCGTTCCAAGCCCGTCGAGTGCCCCGCCCTCTCCCTCGCCTCGAGCGGCCTCTGCACGGGCGTGCACGCCACCGAGGTGCTGCAGGGCGTGCCGGTGACGACGCCCGCCGTCACGCCCGGGGGCGGCTTTCAGGACTGGAAACCCCTCGCCTCGCTCGCGGCCGAGACCGCCTACGTCATCCGGTTCCCTGGTCCGGCCGCTGGCGCCGCACCCTGATCCCCCCTCCCT
>JAJXYI010000294.1 GCA_021780625.1 bacterium
CGCGAGGATGACCGGTGTCAGCAGGCCGACCCCGGATAGCAGCTGGCTCGCGGCCAAGGACGTCGTGAACCTTCTTCAACTATCCGGCTGGGAGGTCATCCGGCACGATCACCGCCTTCTCTTGCCAGTCTCGATGGTCGGGCTGGATCGTCTCCTTAATCGATTCCTGGCGCCGCTCATCCCCTGGCTCTGCCTGACTGATTTCGTCGTGGCGCGTCCGACGCCCGTCGCTAGTGAGAGGCAGGCGCCGAAATCGGTCTCGGTGGTGATCCCCGCCCGCAACGAATCCGGCAACATCGAAGCCGCCGTGTTGCGCACACCGGACATGGGCGCCTGGACCGAGCTCATCTTCGTGGAGGGCCACTCGCGCGACGACACCTGGGCCGAAATCGAGCGCGTGAAGGCGGCCTATCCCTCGCGGCGAATCAAGACCCTGCGCCAGACCGGCGCCGGCAAGGGCAACGCGGTCCGCGAGGGCTTTGCGGTCGCGGAAGGTGACATCCTGATGATCCTCGATGCCGATCTCACCATGCCTCCCGAGGAGCTGCCCAAATTTTACGCTGTGCTGGCCAGCGGACGCGCGGAATTCGCCAACGGCGTGCGCCTCGTGTATCCGATGGAGGAGCGTGCAATGCAGTTCCTCAATCTCTGCGCAAACAAGGCCTTCGGCCTGATGTTCAGCTGGCTGCTCGGTCAGCCCCTGAAGGATACGCTCTGCGGCACGAAGGTGCTGTCTCGGGCCAGTTATGAAAAGATCGCCGCCAATCGCGCCTATTTCGGCGATTTCGACCCGTTCGGCGATTTCGATCTGCTCTTCGGCGCAGGACGCATGAACCTGAAAATGGCCGATGTTCCGATTCGGTATCGAGAACGAACCTACGGGGTGACCAACATCCAGCGGTGGCGGCACGGTTGGCTGCTGCTTCGCATGGTGGCCTTCGCCGCAAGGAAACTGAAATTCGTCTAGCACCATGCAAAGGATCCTCCGTGTCGCGTCGGTCGTGTTTTGCATGGCGCTTGTGCCGGTCTGCCTCATCCGGGGCGCCTCGGGACTCCGCACGGCACGCGGATCGCCCGCCCTGTCGGATAACATCGATCCGGCCTTCCAGTACCTCCTGAATGCCCTGCTGGTGGTCGAGGGCCAGCCTCCGTATCACACCGACCATCCGGGCACCACCGTGCAGGTCGTCGACTCGCTCTTCCTTCGGCTGCATCACTGGGGTCTGCAGGGCGAGGCGATCGCGCGGAAAGTCCTTTCGGATCCTGTTTCGGAGATCAACTACCTTGTGGACTGCAATGCGGTGCTGGCCTCGTTGGCCGTTATCCTCGCCGCCTGGCTGTTGTATGCGCGCACCCGGTCACCGCTCAGGACCTCGCTCTTTGTATTGTCCGTCTGCTTCCTGTTCGACTCTTGCAAGGCTGCCATGTGGCTGTGGCCGGAGGTGATGCTTGTCGGTCTTTCGGCCCTGTTGGCCGTGTTTGTATACCTGGCGCTCGCCGACACAGGTGATCGCGCAGGACAACGGTGGATGCTCTGCGCGGCGGCCGTGGCGGGTGCGGGCATGGCCACGAAAATCACGATTTTCCCCCTCGTTCTGTTGCTCCTGCTGAGGCCCGTGTCGGTTCGTTCGGTGCTTGCGCGCTATGGCGTCTTTCTGAGTGCGTTGGCGATCTGTCTGATCCCGATCTACTCGCAGCTGCCGAGGACCATGCGGTGGTTCTATGTGCTGTCCACGCACAAGGGACTCTACGGCTCAGGAGCGCCCGGATTCATCGACGAGGCCCGCATCGAGCCTGCTGTCAGCACCCTCCTCGAATACTACTCGGCATTCACAGTCTCCGCACTGCTGCTTCTGGCCGCCGGGCTCGCCTCCCTGCGCGCCACCCGCCAGCCCTCCGAGAAGGGCCGCCGGTTCGATTTTGCGTGGGTGCTTGCGATCGAGGTGTTCGGACTGCTGTTCGTCGCGAAGCATCCAAATAAACACTACTTCTTGCCGACCGCCCTTTTGTCGGGGGTCAACCTGATGCTGGCCCTCGATTGCCTCGGCCGGCTGGGCGGCCGCGTCTGGCACCGGCTTGGAGCGGCCCTGTGCCTCCTGTGCGTGGCTTACGGCGCCTATGTGTTCAATGGGCAATACCGCACGTTCTCCAGGTACTCGGCGGACGTCAGGGACCAGTTGGAAGCCTTTGACCAAATGGTGGACCGCCGCGCGCCTGCAGCGGCCGTGCGGGTCTATTTTTATCGCTCGTCGGGTGTGCCGTTCGGGCTCCAGTTCGCGAATGGTTACTCGAGACATTTTTTCGCGAAGGACCTCTCGACCCTCTATCCCGGAGCGCTGTTTTTCAACATTTTCAACGGTCTGTTCGAAACCTACAGCGCCTATGTCGAACCCGCCCGCGTGTTCGCGCAGCACGAAGAACTCCTCTTCATCGGCTCCGAGCCGTTGCCGTCTCTAGAGCAGCGCGGTGCAATCCATGTCCCCGCTGGCTGGAGCGCTCGCGAACTCGCCCATTCGGGCCCCCAATACGCGTATCTATTGAAGAAGGACGCCTCGGCGGCGGGGCACTAGGAAGTTTCCGCTGCCCTCAACGTTCGAATAGCGCCCGCATGAGGCGGTTTGGTTCCACCGTCTCGACGCCCCGGTCCTGCGGCCGCGGCCGCAGCACCTTGCCCGCCAATTCGATCGGCGCATCGCTTCGCACCAGCCTGCCCCGGCGCTCGCGTAGCGAAATGAAGTGCCCGTCCCGTACCACCGGCCATAACCCCGTCCAGAACCATTCCGGTGTCTTGAGCAGCACCCCGTCCGGCTGCGCATACGCCGGGACACCGTCGTAAAGGCAAAATACCCGCGGCACCGTCTTCCAGTCCGCCGGATAGCGGATGATCCGATGCAGCGTCACCGGGGCGTAGTTCACCAGGCCAAAGCGCGGAAAGCCCGGTGTCTCGGGAAAGACCCCCCTCGGTCCCCGGATGTCCAGCAGCACCGGCTCGCCGTCGCGCAGATCCGGGATCAGCGTCACCAGCTTCGTCCAGAACCGCTGCTGCTCCCGCCAGTGCGCCACATATTCGGTCCGCTGTATCCGGACTCCTCGCACAGCCATCAGGCCGCAGGCCGCGGCCAATATCCCGACCAGCGCCATCCGGGCGCCGCGCGCATGCAGCCTCTTCCCCAGACCCTCGATGAGAGCCCCCGCCAGAAGCGCGGCTCCGACCGAGCCCGCCACGTGCACACCGCTCAGCCTGCCGAGCACGATCATCGGCGGAAAATTGTCCGGGCGGATGCACAGGGCGTACGCCGCCGTCCACGCCAGCACCCCCGCCGCCGCCACGCGCACCGCCGCCCGCCGCCGTCTTCCGCCAACCGCATCCTCCGCGCCTCCCGAACGCAGCGCCCACGCCAGGCCGGCCCCGATGCCAAGGGCCGCCACCGCCCCCGCCAGCAGATCCGCCGGCGCCGCCACGGCCATGGCCCGAATCGGCTCCACCACGCCCGCCCTCAGCGAGGCCAGCGGTCCTAGCCAAAGCGCCCGAATTGCCCTCCAGGCCGCCGCCCCCGCCCCCCCTCCGGCCAGGTCCTTCGCCCGGTCGTCGCCCAACAGCCCGCGCGCCGCCACGACCGCCACCGCGATCCCAAAAAACGCGAGCGCATGCCGCACCAGGCGCTTCCAGTCCCGTCGAAATTCAAACGACTCCGCAAGCAGCGGCGCCACGATCAGCGGCAGGTAGAACGATTCGTAGTTGAGCAGGCAGCACACGCCGAACAGCCAGCCAAGCCACGCGCGGCCGCGCGCGAACGCCAGCAGGCCGCCCAGGCACAGCGTGGTGCCCAACAACAGGTCCGTCTGGTGCATCAAAATCTGCCTGGACGTATCCGCCGGATACAGCACGTAGACCAGCGCCGCCGCCAGCGCCGCCAGCCGGCCAAGGTGCCGCCGCGCCAGCGCATAAAGCAGCGCCGCGTTCGCGCTGAGCATCGCCCAGCTCGCCAGATGCGCGTACAGCAGCGTGTCCCCGCGCAGCAGCACGAAGTCGATCGTGCGCCGCAGCAGATGGTTCAGCGGACGCCCCTGGACCGGGTGCACGATCGCCTTCACCGCCTCGCCCCACCAGTGCCCCACGCTCCAGTTGAAGCAGCCCAGCGTGTAGATGTAGTCGTCCTCGTAGAGCCCGAAGCGCCGCACGTACAGGAAATGCGCCACGTAGCAGGCGAAGGCCAGGACCGCCCCCGCCACGACCCATTCGCGCGGAGCCGGCCAGCCCGGCGTGACGCCTGTTCCCTTGTTTTGAGTGCGGAGCCTCGGCTCCGCTTTTGCCTTTCGAAATTCGAAAGGCTCCGGGCGGCGCATCCATCTTTTGGATTCTGAATTCTCCATGCTGTATTCCTTGGATAACCGCGCTCAGGGGAAGCACGCCGCAATGTGGGCCCTCAGTTCCGGGTTGCGCCACGAGAAGCCGAGATAGCCGGTGTCCAGCGACATGGCCAGCGCCGCAAGCGCCGCCACGACCACGATCGCTACCAACGCGGAGGCCGGGGCGGGACGTCTCAGGCGGCCGGCCCAATCCATGAATGCCAGCGCGCCCGCGATTTCGAGGAAGGGCAGAAAATCCGGCATGTACCGCATCGCGAACGCCGAATACATCATGTTGAAAAGGAGTACGCCGCCGCCGGCCACCAGCAGCGCGCCGATCCACGCGTCCGCACAACCGGGGTCGGCCAGGCGGCGCCCACGCAGGCCCGCCGCCCAGGCCAGGAGCGCAAACGTCTCGAGGGGCAGTGCCCACGCTATCCCGACGAGCGGCTCGGCACCGATGGTGTAGGGGGAACGAAAATACACCTTGCGCGCGTTCGCCTCGACGTACGGAAAGGCCGCGCTGAATTTGGGCGGACCATAAAGGTACTGCTGCGCGTTCGGCGGGATGTTCCTCACCGAGAAATTCGTGGCCTGCGACGCCAGCTGCGCGCGCCCCCACAGCTGCCACCGCCAGCCAAAATCCAGCGGCGCACCGAACCGCTTCCAGTTCAGGTATCCCAGCCCCGCCCCCACCGCCAGGAACGGCAGGCAGAGCAGAAACACCCGCAGAAAAATGCGGGAGGTCGGACGTCCGAGATCGGACCTCGGACCGGAGGCGCCCCTCGACCCTCCGGCTTCCGGGGCCGCGAGGATCAGCCACATCAAACCCAGTCCCGGACACGCCATCGCGATGTTCGGCCGGCACGCGGCCGCCAGGGCAAATCCACACGCCGAAATCACCGGCCAGGTCATGCCCCGAAAGACCGATTTCCGCCCTCCGATCTCCGCCCTCCGGGCCCCGCCCTCCGACAGCGCCTTCGCCAGCGCGAACAGCCCCAGTCCCAGAAACGCGTACGCCGCGGCCACGGGTTGTTCGTACATCGTCGGCCTCCCGACAAGGTAGATCACCGGCGCCGCGAACGCGATGCTCAGGCCAAGCGCCCCCAACGCCCACAGGGGGAGGTTCGGATGCCACAGTCGCTTGAAGCCGAGCAGCGCCGCCAGCATCAGCACGGTGCCCGCCGCCGTCCACAGCGTCACCGCCAGCGCCTGCGGCACGTCCGTGCCCGTCAGCCAGAGCACCGGCAGGTTCATCAGCACGGCCGGCACGGGGGAGTAATAGAAGTAGTATTTGTCGTGATACAGGATCGCGTCGTGCAGCCGCAGCCCCTCGTTCTGCCGTGCATCGTAGGGATCGGGCAGAGCCAGCAGGGCGGGGGAGGGCTTCTGAAGCAGCGAGAGCTGCCCGTGCGCGAAGGCGTGAGTCATCATCGCATAGCCCTCCGGGTAAACGTTCAGGTTCTCCCCGAGGTCGAAGGGCTGCCCGGCCGATCCGATCAAAGACGTGGCCAGCACCGCAGCCAGTCCGATTCCCGAAAGAAGCCGCGCGTCCGGCCCGAGCGCGGCATTCGGATTGCGCCGCGCGGCGCGCCAGTCCGCAGCGGCGAACAACACCCACCCGAGCGCCAGCCAGGTGCCCGCGGAGTTCGTCAAAGTCCAGGCCAGCGCCCAAGGCAGCCTGCGCAGGGCGACCCGGCGACGCACGGCCGGCGAGACTTCGAGCGAGCCGCCGAAGCGTTCCGACCCTTCATCGCGAAGCCCCAGCGCAGGGTCGTCGCCCAGATGCCTGTCCCTGCTCGACGAGCGACGGAACGCGACGCGCCCCTCGAGCACGGGCTTTCCATTCACGGTGACCGCCAGGAAGTCCTCAGGTCGGTCCTCCAGCATCCGCCGCTCGAAGCGTCCGTAGAGCGACGGAGCGTCGATGCCCAATGCGACCTTCCGGTCGGCGGGCAGGTCGAGCGGCGCCGACGAGGGTCCGCCGAGTCCGTAACAATCCCAGGAAATTTGTATTCTCCCGCCTGCGAGGTACCGCACTTCGAGGCGGTCCGGGGCGTGGGCCTGCCCCGCCACGAGAAGCGGCTCCACCGTCCCGGGCTCGCGCAGGGGAAAGGTGACGACACAATCGATGGCGCGCTCCGGCACCGGCCGCAGGAGGGCCCGCGCCACCGCGAACGTGCACACCGCGAGCGCACACGCAGCCAGTCGTCTGAGCACGGGGGGGAGCGGGCCTGCCATCGGCCCGATCTTATCCGCACCGCCGCGGCATCGGTCGAGAAAATCCGTCCGCCTTCAGTCTCGCAGGCTTCCGTCAGTACGTAACCGAGATTCGGATATCGCCGCGGCCCGCGCCGGGTTCGGGTGCCCTGATCTTTCGGATCCGCCATCCGTAATCGAAACTGGCCGACATGTATTTGCTGAACGTGCAGCTCACGCCCAGTCCCGCGCTCAGCATCGGATCCAGTGCGATGTCGCTGGGCTGCCGGTGCAGGTACTTCACGTCGCCACAATCCACGAACGCCAGGCCGCGGACCTGGATCGTTCCCCCCGTCCTCATGAACGCGGGCAGTCCCGGAGCTTTAGCGGTGATCACGGGCGTCTGGAGCTCGTTGTTTGCATAGAAGCCGACATCCGCAGAGTAGATGCGCTCCTCATAGCCGCGTACCGTTTCGGCGCCGCCGATCGACATCTGCTCGCTGCCCTGGAGGTTCGTGGACGCCGTCTGCCCGTTGAATCGGAACACGTCCTGCCACCCGCCGCCCAGCGAGGTCACACGCTGGATGCCCAGCGTCGCGTAGATATAGCGGGGATTCGAGTCCGTGCGGACCTTCTGGTAGACCGCTTCGCTTTGGTACGGGGTCCAGTTGCCCGGACTGAGATTTGCCTGCAGATTGACCGACCAGCCACCCAGACTGTCGTGGTGCACGACGGTCGCCCCGAGGTTCGCCTGCAGCGTGTCGACCTTCGTGCCAAATACGGAGAATCCGCCGAACTCCAGGTTGTTGTTGGTCCGCTTGAAATCCACGCCGAACGAATACTCCATCGACCATTCGCCCTTGGTGACCGGGATGATGTAGTGCACGTCGCCGATGATGTTCGAGCCGCGCTCCGTGAAGTGCCCGTCGCCAAAGGTCGGCGCCAGCGTGGCATACGCGCCGTCAATCTGGATCACGTGGTGCCAGGGCAGGGGGATGCGGTAGTCGAGGCTGTGTGCCTGGAAGTATCTTGGAATGTCGGACCGGCTGTACTGGTAGGTGAGCTGGTGCCCGAGCCCCAGGACATTGCCCCACTGGAAGGCCGCCGTGTAGCGGTTTTCGCCGAGCACCGCCACCCCCGAGTTGTCGTAGGTGCCCACCAGCCGGAACGGCGCCGTGTCCGCGACGGCAATGATGAGGTCCGCCTCGGTAGGATCCCCGGTGCGGTTGTTGATCACGGCCTTGGTGTAGCGGAAGGGATTCGTGTTGATCCAGCTGATCGCCTGATCGAGCTTCGAGATCCGGATCTCGTCGCCCGGTTTCACGCCAAGGCTTTCCTCGATCAATTTGGCGCTGAACCAGCGATTGCCTCGCACCACGATGTCTTTGTAGCGCCCGATCCGGAGGGCCAGACGCAGCACGCCGTTGTCAGCATTCTGTTTCGGGATCGCGATGTTGACCGTCAGCAGATCCTTTTCGCGGACATAGGTGGAAATCACCGGCGCCATCTTCCGGATGAGCGCGTTCGAAATCGGCTGACCGATGAACGGCGTCATTTTGTCCCTGAATTCCTTCGTGTCGAAAACCGGGAGATCTTCAAATACGATCAGGGATCCTTTGCCGGGATCCTTCATCGCCGCGGCCTTGGCTTCAGTGTCGGCGAGCAGCAGGCGTTTGAGCACCACGACGTTGGCGGCTGGCGCTGCAGGCTGCGCCGCCCCGCAAGGCGAGGGCCCAAATAGGGCCAGGCAGCAGATCACGAAAGACAGAAAGGGAACGGGTTGCTTCATCAAAGGTATGCGCGTTGACCGTGCGCGGGTCTCCGGGTTCAAGTCAATTCGAAGCCCGCAACTCAAGCTCAAAGGCGCGCCTTCGCGCGTTCGGAGACGTATCCAAGACGTTCTTCCTCTCAACGCAGAGGGAGTCTCAAGAAGCCGTTCAAGCCCGCGCCTAAACTCGGTCCGTCGCCGTCTTCGGGAGCCGCGGGCATGGGGTCCGCCGCGGAATTGTTTGACGGTCCAACTAGGTCTGCCATATCTTGTTGAAGCTCCAACTCGAGCGTATCCACCTAGCCACTTCCCATGGCTGTTACCGCGCTGCAGGATTTGAGATTCCCTTCTCGAAAAATGCTTGCCAATCGCATTCATCTCTCTCTTCCTCCCCCGAGATAACGGCGTAATACCGTAAAAACATCAGCACTATCATACTCCGATGAAGAAATCCTCGATCACAAAATCACTACTGCGCAAGCTCGTCCTGGCTAGCCTCGCTGCGGGACCTGTTGCGCTAGTCCCGACGCTCCGTGCAATCTCGGTTTTGCCGGATACAAGCTCCGCAAATCTGACGGCTCCGAGTTCGGTCACGACCAGCACGCTGAATAGCACGCTGAACATCACTTCGACTTCGGCCAACACGGTTCTGCAGTGGACCAACTTCGGCCTCGGCGCTGGCGGAACGATCAACTACAATCTTCCTTCGACCACCGCCGGCATCCTTAACATGGTGTCGACCGGTTCCACCACGATCGCTGGAGCAATCAGCTCCAACGGTCGCGTCTATGTCCTCAATCCTAACGGCATCACCATTTCTGCAGGTGCCCAGATCAGCGCCGCCTCTTTCGTCGCGACCACGCTGAATGACACCGACGCCGCTCAATCCTTCCTCGCCACGGGCGATCTCAGCTACTCCGGCACGGCCACCAATGGTGTCACCGAAGCCGGCAAGATCACCGGCAATGTCTATCTCGCTGGCACGACGGTTACCGTCAACGGCGACGCGACCAACGTCATCACCGGCGATCTCAAGGTTCGCGCCACCACCGGCGCGGTGACCCTCCAGGGCGCCAGCGTCTCCGGCAACCTCGAGGTCAAGCAGGCTACGAGCATCGAGCTCGCCGCCGCCGCCTCGACAACCGCGGTCACGGGCAATGTGACCCTGACCTCGAGCGGCGCCGTCACCACGAACGGCACGTTCAATAACACGAATTCCGGCAAGTCCACGACCACCGTCGATGCGGGTTCCGCCAACAATGTCACGATCAATGGCGACCTCGACGCCCTCTCGATCACCAGTGGTAACGCGGTGAGCGTCACCAATGCCACTGGCATCACCGTCAGCGGCACGACCGCTGGCAGCCTTTCGGTTACGGCGACGACCGGCGACATCACCCTCGGCACGGCCAAAGTTGGCGGTAGCCTGACCCTGATGTCCACGGCCGGCAACATCAATAATGTTTCTGGCACCTCCGCGGCCGTCACCGGCACGGCGACGCTGGACGCGAATACCGCTGGCAAGTCGATCACCTTTAGCGGCAGTGGCGCCACCGTCATCGACGCCGCCAGCACCTTGGCTCCTACCGTCAGTATCTGGAGTTCGGGTGCCCTGACGCTCAATGGCGCGGTACCGAATTCAGTCACGAGCCTCACGCTCAATGCGACCGGCGCGCTCACGACGCTGGCCATCGACGATTCCGCCACGGGCACGACGAAGCTGACCGGCTCGACCGTCAACACGGGCACGATCAACTCCAAGGATCTGACGGTCACGACCACCGCTGGCACGGCCACTCTGGGTGCGGTCACCGCGGCCAACTCGGCCACGCTGAGCATCACGGGCGCGGCCCTCGCGCTTCCTGCGATCACCGCTCCGACCGTCACGATCTCCGACACCGGCGCGATTACGCAGACTGGTGCTCTCACTGCCTCGACCTCCGCGTCGATCACGGGTGGTGATGCAATCACCCTCGGCTCCGCCAATGCGATCGCCAGCCTGAAGCTGGTCGACTCAAGCACCAAGGCCGTGGCCGTCACGAACGGAAGCGCCCTCGTCCTCGCCAACGGAACTAATGTTGCCGGTGCGACCACGATCGACACCAGCGCCGCCAACGCTAACATCACCTTCGGCGCCGGAGCCTCCGATACGCTGACCTTCGCCGGTCTGACGTTGACGGCTGGCTCAGGCAGCGTCCTGGAAGGTAACAAGACCCTCTCTCTGACGACTGGTGATGTTTCTATCACTGCAGGCGTGTTGGATGTCGAGAGCACGAACAACATGTTCGGCAAGGTCACCGGAACGATCGCTAACAATGCGACCCTCGTTCAGAACACCGCGATCAACGCTGGTGCGATAACGGTGGGCGGCAACCTCTCGCTGACCAGCAACACGGGCATCAGCACGAGCGGCGTTCTGACGGTCACGGGCACTTCCGCCTTCGACCTGACTGCCGCGGGCGATGTCAATCTCAACACGGCCAATGCCTTCACGGGCGCGGTCAGTGTCGGCGCGGGCGGCAAGGTCGGCAATGTCACCATCAAGAGCGCTGGCGCTCTCCAGGTCGACAAGGTGATCGCCACCACGAGCGTCACCCTTAACAGCACCGGTGCGATCAGTCAGACTGTTACGGGCATCACCGCCCCGACGCTGTCGATCACGGGTGTGGCCACAAATCTCACGACCAGCGCAGCCAACCAGCTGGGCACCGTGACGCTGGCCACCAACGGCATCGTCTCGCTCACCAACTCCACGGGCAACCTGACCGTCGGCGGCACCACTATGGGCGGTGCGCTGACCGTCACCAACGCTGGTGCGGGTAACCTCACCTACAATGCGGCGGTCACCGACAACAGCACGGTGAGCCTCACCGCGGGTGTCGCTTCGTCCAAGGCGGGTGACATCACCGTCAACGGTTCCACCACGGGCAACGGCCTGCTGACCGCTACGGCTAAGGACGGCATGGTTCACCTCGGCAGCTACTACAGCGCTGCTGGCGGGATCATGATCGACACCACCGGCACTGCCGGCGAAGGCGTCGACGACGTCGCTGGCTCACGCGCCAATATCTACGGCGGTCTCGCGATCACGACGGCAGGTGGTGCGATCAACCTCATCAACAATGCCCCCAACGGCATCACGACGGCCACGACGACGGCTTCCCGGTTCGGCGGCTACACCTTCGACACCACGAATGCGGGTGCCGTTGCGGCTGGCGCTAACATCAACGTCTTTGAAGGCGGAACGATCCGTATCGCTTCCGTCAACGCGGGCACGGGCGGCAATATCAGCCTCACGGCGACCTGCGCGGACACCGAGTTCGCCTCGAACCCGAGCGACATCGTCTCGACGGCTGCTGGCACGACGTTGGTGGGTAACAACATTACCCTCAATGCGCGCAACAGCGTGATCTTGAATGCGGTCGGCCAGACCGTGACCGCCAAGGGTTACCTCTATGCCCTCGCCAACACCGATGCGAGCCTCGCCACGAGCGTGGTGACCCTCGGTAACGCGGCCACCTGGGGCGCTCCTGGAACACCCTCGACCTCCACGGTCAACGTCACAGGTGTGATCGATGCGATCGCCAGCGGTGATGTTCTCATCGCCAGTGGTGACAAGCAGGCTGTGAAGCTCGGTGGTGGCAACGCCCTCACCGGTGACTTCTACGCCGGCGGTGCCCTGAGTGTTTACTCGGGCGGTGCCGTCTCGCAGGACACCAATCGCCTCCGCGCCAAGGGCACGGTGACGATCGATGCGACGACCAACTCTATCACGAATGGCGCCAACAACATCGACATGTCGACCGGCACGGACAACGAGTTCGGCGGCATGAACCTCGGTGGCAAGGCCATCAAGATCACTGAGAATGGCTCGACCCGTCTCCTCAGCGTCAGCGCGACCGACCTCACGGTCACGAGCGCGGGCGACATCCTTGGTTCTTCGGTCGCCACCCAGACCATCAACGCGACCGGCACGACGACCCTCGCTCCGAGTGGCAATGTGATTCTCACCAACTCGGGCAATTCGATTGCCACCCTCAAGATCACGGCTCCGGGCGCGACCCAGAACGTGACGTTGGTCGATAGCAGTGCTGTCACGCTGTCCGATGGTTCCAGCATCGGAGGCAACTTCTCGCTAACCGATTCAGCGGTTGCGACCCCGGCGATCAATGAGGCTTCCGCCTCGGCGATCACGGTCGGTGGCACGTTGACCCTCGATGCGAAGCATGGTTCGATCAGCGTGCTCGGCACGAACAACCAGTTCGGCATGCTCGCCTTCCAGGCGGGTGGTGCTGCTTCGATCACCCAGGGCACTAACATGGTGCTGATGGCCGGTAACGGCGCGGGCGGTGCGGGCAACGCGGACACCGTGCTCCAGAGCGTGAATGGTGGAATCTCCACCGACTCCACCGCGGGCAGCACGAGCGCCTTCACCGGCAGCGTCCGCCTCTACTCGCACGGCAACGTCGCTGTCGACGCTCCGTGGAATGTCGCGGGTACCCTGTACATCACGACGCCGACGGCAGCGACCCTCGACCTCAGCGGTCTGAGCCTCCTCGGTAATCTCAATACCAACAAGCCCATGTGGAATGGTACTGCGGTTGCCGCCGGCACGGACGGTCTGAATCCGTAAGATAGTTTCTGATCCGATATTACGCCGCTAAGGGGCGACTGGCGAGGCCGGTCGCCCCTTATTTTTTGTTCGGACGTAAGCAGTCCAGGCTTTTGCCCATAGTGTCAGGGTCGAGGTCACTCTTTGTACCGAAAAACCGCGATTGAACCGCGGAGATCTCCGACTTCGCCAAGGCTACGTCGGAACAGGCAGAGGGCACGGAATCGGAAGCCCTAGGATCAGGTGCTAACATGGCTCACGCCTCACAGTTGAATCGTCATGGATGTGGGTTTTTTCCATAAATGCATTTCTCTGTGTCCTCCTTGCCTCTGTCGTTCAAATCCAAGGCGATTTCGATGGGGGAGTGACGAACCTGTTGCGGCGGGTCCGGGAACCGTTTCGCTTGTCGGACCATGAGCATGCCCGATCCCCATGATCCTTTCGACGCCGTCGCGGAGGAGTACGACCAGGCGCTGAATCAAGGGCTGAAGCTCACGGGGTCGGGGAAGGATTTTTTCGCGGAGGGGCGGATCGCCTGGGTTGAACGCCGCCTTCGAGCCGAAAACGCGGTGCCGCTCAGCGTCATGGATTTTGGCTGTGGCACCGGCTCCCTGTTGCCGTGGCTGCGGAAAACCTATCCCGCCGTCAAGTATCTGGGCTACGATCCCTCCAGGGCGTCGATCGAGGTGGCCCGAGCGAGGTATTCTAATCTTGGTGACGCCGAGTTCGTGCACGAGGCCTCCGCGTTGCGTGGCCGGCGCTTCGACCTGGTGTTCACCAATGGAGTGTTCCACCACATCGAGCCGGGGCGTCGTGCCGAGGCGATGGCGTTGATCCACGCCGCACTCGCTCCCGGCGGGCATTTTGCCTTTTGGGAGAACAATCGCTGGAATCCGATGGTTCATCTGATCATGTCCCGGGTGTCATTCGATCGGGACGCGCAATTGCTCTTTCCGCATCAGGCGCGAGGGCTCCTGCGCGGGGCGGGCTTCGAGGTGATCTCGACGGACTATCTCTTCGTCTTTCCAGCAGCATTGAAGCCGCTGAGGCGCCTGGAGCCGGCGCTGGCGAAGCTTCCTCTGGGCGGTCAGTACTTGGTGCTGGCAAAACGACCCTGAGGCCCTTCAGCGGGCATTCAGTGGGATCACGCTTCCGAGGAGCTGGGCATCCGAAAGCGGGGCGATGGCGCAGCGTTCGTCGTTCATGCCGTAGCTGACGAGCCAATGGTCGTCGTTGCGGATAAAGCCGCTCGGGTAGACGACTCGTGCCACGGCTCGGTTGAGCGTGGGCAACGTGCGCGCAGGGGGCTCGGGGAGCGGCAAGGATCGATGGGGGACCAGACGGGGCTCAAACGGGGCAGATGCCGAAAAGGCGTAGACGGCAGGATGGTAGTCGCAGCCCTTCTCCGGAGTGCCTGTCATCGAGTGACAGAGGGCAAAATACAGCTCTCCGACGCGTTGAGGGGCCGAGCCACCGCGCAGGCGGCCGAAGCGCCGTTCGTAGAGTCGATTGGCCCAATCATGGGTCGCCTCGGGCCGGAAAAGGACGTCGCCGATGCCATCCACGGTGAATGAAAGCACGCGATGCGGGCTGGGGCTATAAGTGGCGTAAAAGGGGCCGTCGCCCCACAGGACCCAGTTCTTCTCGATCGACTGACGTTCCCCTTCGAGAACCATCTCCCGGGGGGCGGCCAGGGGCGCCAGTGAAACTGGGTCGAGTGGCTGAATGAACTGGTGATTGCGCGGTTCATGCCAGCCGGAATTCCAGTGGATCAGCAGCTGGCCTCCCAGTCGGTAGAGTCTCGGATCGGCGAACCACGATGAGGCCTGCGGGGCCAGGGTCGAAGGGGCGGGGAACCGCACCTGATCGCTGAACGGCGTCGTCGAGCCGGGCACCGGTTTCAGGTCGCGATCCAGCCTGCAGAGGGCGATGCGGCGCAGCCCGTCCGCCAGGACGACGCGATAGGCCATGAGCCAGCCGTTGCCGGCATTGATCAGCGTCGGGTTGAATGTGTAGACTGGGCCGTCGCCGGCCAGCGTCTGCCAGGCCGCCGGCAGGAGTTCATGCGGATCGAATATGACCACCTCGGCACTCATGCCCCGATCGAGGGATTGTGTCTGGCGAGCAGCCAGCCGGTTTCGGGCTCCTCGCCGAGGACCTCGAAACAGGGGTCGGCGTGCACGGCGCGGCGGCTGCGGAAATGTTTCAGGTGGTCGATATCGTCGAGCAGCAGCAGATAGGGATGGTCGCGGAGCAGGCGGGTGACGGTGGTGAATTCGAGGAAGCCGATGCCTCCGGCGGAGTCGAGGACGACCAGCGGACGCTTCGCTCCGTAGCGGCCGAGCAGGCGCTGGAGCCAGCGTTCCCGGAACAGGGTCTTGCGTATGAAGTCGCCGGGTACGGCTTCGGGGTCGAGAAGTTTTCCGTCGACCTCGTCGAGGTAGAAACGCACCGGATTTTCGAGGTTGTCGATGTAGACGTCGGGCTCGGACTCGGGGGCGTTGAGCACGGGATCGTGGAGAATGAAGTGACGGGCCTCCTGGCGGTCCACGCTCAAGCCCCACAGGCAGCGGACATGGCGAAAACGCCGCAGGTTGCGGGCGGCCTGCTGCCAGTGGGCGAAGCTCACCTCGATCGTGAACAGGCGGGGCGGGCGCGGGGCAAACCCGTCGCGCAGCAGCTCGGCAAGAAGTGTGGTCGAACCCAGTCCGAGATAGGTGCCGCTCTCGACGACCACGCCTGGGCGGAAGGCCGAAAGCGTCTCGCGCAGCAGCTCCCTGAGGGGAGGGGAGATCCCCATGGTGATGGAGGCCTGTGGCTTGGAGCTATAGAGCTTCATTCCGAGCGAAGAATCGAGAAGCGGGAAGCGGGAATCGAGAAGAATTCAGCGCGCGAAGGCGCAGGGTTGTTTAGCAGGGATAAAAGGGATGCAAGGGATGGCGGACTTCCCAATCCCTTCCATCCCCTTCATCCCTGTTGATTCTCCTCGGTTATCCCGGCCAGTGCGGCTCAATCAGAGGGCTGAGATGAAGTCGCTCATCATGCGGTCGGCTCGTGCGAGGCAGGCGTCGAGCCGCCGGCGTTCGACGGGGCGGGCGGCTCCGAGGGCGCGGGCGAGTTCATCGGCGGAATCGAGGCGGGTGCAGCGCTCGCAATCCAAGTCCTCGCGGATAGCGCGGAGCTTGTCGTTGCGCTCGAAGACCGCGAGAGCGGCTCCGCTCCACGCGGCGGCGAGGCTCGTGTGAAAGCGGCTGCTGAGCACGCGCTGCCAGTCGGCGACGGCGGAGTGGAGGCCGGCGATGGACGCGGTGGGATAGTCGGGGAGGACGAGGGGAAATGCGCGGCGAAACTCGGGCGAGCCGGCGGAGTGGAGGAGAAATTCCGAGTCGGGAATCGGGCGGACTTCCTGGCAGACCCATGAGAAGCCGGAGCGAATGCGGCGGTGGAGTTCGAGAAGGGCGGCATCGGCGAGATCGCTCGGGCGTGCATGAATCACCAGGGCGGTTTCTGGGCGGGCTGGACGAATGTGAGCGGCCGCGCAGAAAAGGTGACCCGTGTCGGCGCCGAGGCGGGTTTTTTCGGCGGAGAAGCCGCAGGACAGTGCCATCTCGAGGCAGGCGGTGTCGCGCAGCCACAGGGCGTCGGCGACCTCGTGGATGTGACGGGCCTGATCGGTTTGGAGGGCGGCGCGGTTGTTGACGCCGACGCCGACGAGAAAGGTTTTGAGACCGTGGCGTTTTGCGGCGGACATGTCGGCGAGCATCTGGTCGAGGATCCAGGTGCCGACTTCGATCTGGAAGACGCCGCCGCCTAGGCCGACCCAGACGTTGGCACCGCGCAGGGCTTCCGCTCGCGAGGCGGGGTCGGCGGGAAACCACCGGATGCGGGGGAAGCGGAGGCGCATTGCGGCGATGTCATGGGCGCAGAGGGCCGAGAGGCTCCATTCGGGGAGATGTGTTTCGATCCAGGACTGGAAGCCGGCCAGCATCAGATCGTCGCCGAGATTGCCGGCGCCCCAGAAGTCGAAGCCGATATGAAGGGTCAGTCCCATGCGGCTCACGCTACGCTGGAACCACTCACCGAAAAGCCGAAACTCGGGCTTGGGGCATCGGCGCGGTGACGGGGCTTCGCCGGCCTCAGTAGAGGACCTCGGAGCGGGCGGACTGGCTCCATCGAACGTCCTTCAGCAGCACCTGGAGGGCGGCGGGGTGCGGGAGGGCGAGCTGGATTACGTTGAGACCGCGAACGAGCGGGATGACGGGCTGGTGGTCGGGGGTGACCTGTCCGCGCCAGAGCTCCCGGGCCGAGCGCGGGGACCTTGCGACGATGAGTTGGGGGGATTGGCTGGAGAGAGCCAGTTGCAGGTCTGCGGGCTGGGGTGAATAGACCCAGATCTCGCAGGGGAGGGAGACGTTGCCCTCGTTGGGAGTGCGGTGCAACGACGCCGAGGAGGGGGAGAACACGCCGAAGAGGAAGGGGCGGCGCCATTGATCGGAAGGGAGTCGGAGAAGCCGGGTGTGCGGGGTCTGGTGGACGATCGTCTGGCCGGGTTGAAGCGTATCACCCCAGAAATGACGGTTGACGAGCAGGTAGCCGGGAAGGGGGAGGGAGGGGGCGTAGGGGGAATCGATCAGGAAATTCCGCCAATAGTGATCGATTGGAAGCAGGGGAATCAGGTGCGTGAGGCGGCCGAAGCTCACGTTGAACAGTTCGGATTCCCAAACCTCGGGCTGGAAGCTCCAGACGACGGTGCCCCGGGTTCGTGCGAGCGGGGTTTTGAAACTGCGCCAATCGGGATCGAAGCCGACCGAACGGGAACTGCGGTGGAAGGGCTCGCCATAGACGAAGTAGGTGGCGCCTTCGGGGGACTGGACGATGCGGAAGAGGGCGAAGGCGGACTGGGAGAGCAACCAGACGAGGATGGCGCCCTGAAGCACGGGGCGCAGGAGCGCGGGCACGCGGCGCTTGGGGCGGGGCCAGGCGAGCACTCCGGCCATCAGGAGGGTGAAGTAGGGAAAACCGTACGACAGGGCCTTGGCGCCGGCCCAGGGATTGCCGACCAGGTGCATGACGGCGTCCTGGACGAGAAACCCGGAGACGAACGCGGCGAGGGTGGCCAGTGCCACAAAGGAGGGAGCCAGGGGGCTGACGTTGGTCCGGTTGCGCCGGACAGCGCGGACGAGCACGCGGGCCAGGACGAGGGCGAGCGCGAGGGTGAGCAGGGAGGCGAGTGAGACGGAGGCCGAGCGCCAGGCGGTCGACGCGCACAGAGGCCCCCAGGCCAGGCCCCAGTGTCCGGCTAGGGGAGAGGGAGTTTGGAGAAAACGGAACCAGTCGCCCTGCCAGTCCATGGCTGGTCCGCGCACCACGCTCAGGAAGAGCTGCCGGGCGAGCAGCCTCCAGAAGAAGACCCCCTGGGTGGTGAGCAGGAGCAGTGCGCCGAGGAGGGCGAGACCCCAGGAGCGGACAGTCGAGCGGGCGAGCCTGGTGCCGAAGGCGCCCCACGCGAGAGCCGCGGCGAGTCCCCAGGCGAGGCTCGGAACCATCTCGGGGTAACCAAGCCCGGCAGTGCACAACAGCAGGGATCCCAGGACGACGCTTCCCGCGGGGGGGGCGGTGGATCGTCCGGACAGCGAACGCTGGGCGAACCAGCATAGGCCCAGCGAGAGGGGAAGATTGACGATCTGTCCCATGGCGCGCAGATCGAGGACGATCTGGGCCCAGAAGCCGCAGGCGACGGCGAGTGGGGCGAGGAACCGGACGAGGGGTGGCACGCCCAGGTCGAGGCAGAGCAGGTAGGCGGGGCCGACGGCCAGGAGAAAAAACACGAGCGTGAAGGCAAACTCCACCTCGATCACGGGTCTGGCGACGAGCAGGGCGGACCAGGCGAGCAGGGAGAGCACGGGGGTGCGTTCGGACCACAGGAAACGCTTTACGAGCAGGAGACCCGGGTCGGTGCGGACGAGGGCCGCGGAGGATTCGGAGGCCTGCCACGACAGGGGGTGCGCCCCGACGTAGCGGGCGCCGATGACGTAGTTGAGATCATCGTACAGATTGCCCTTGAGCGTGGTGGTCCGCGGACCGCCGATGAGGGCGGGTGCTAGCAGTAGGGCGGCGGCGAGTGCGAACAGCAGGCCGTAGTCGCGGAGGGGCGGAGAGGCCTCGGCGCGGGCGTCAGGGGTCCGGCCGCGGAGCCTGAGGGCGGCGAGGGCGCACAGGGCGCTCGAGGCGAGGAGTCCGGCGGTGAGCGGCCAGGCGCAGGAATGGAGGGGGAGATCCAGCTGCACGGCGAAAGTCGCGGCCAGCAGGGCGAGGGCGAGGCCGGTCAGGGGGGCGCAGGCGGCGATTGCGACGCGGCTGGCGCGGGGGCCGAGGGCGAGCATGGATGGTCCGAGGCCGGCCAGCGCCAGCATCGCGTAGAGTGCGGCGGCAGCTGGAATCGTTTCTGCGTGAAAAGGCACGTCGGGGCGGGTCGGATCGAATTCCTATTGAGTTGGGGCGCTGTGGCACGCAGAAAAAGGACCGATCGCATGAGAGACTCCCTTACCAACGACGTGGCCATCCGGGTGCAGGATCTGAGCAAGATCTATCACAGCGACCGGAGCTTCTGGCATTGGATGGGGCGCGCGGCGGGCCGGGGGCGTGCCGTCGACCTGTCGGCGCTGCCGGCGGAGGCGGTGCTCGCGCTCAACCGGGTGAGCTTTGAGGTGCGGCGCGGGGAGGCCTTTGGCATCATCGGGCGCAACGGCGCCGGAAAGAGCACGCTGCTCCAGATCCTGGCGGGCACGCTTCAGGCCAATGGCGGCTCGGTGAACATCCATGGGCGGGTGACCGCGCTGCTCGAGCTCGGATCGGGTTTCAATCCGGATTTCACGGGTCGGGAGAACGTGTACCTTGCGGGTTCGATCCTGGGGATCGGGCGGCAGGCGATGGACCAGAAGTGTCCGGAGATCGAGCAGTTCGCGGACATTGGGAAGTTCATGGACCAGCCGGTAAAGACCTACTCGACCGGCATGGTCATGCGCGTGGCGTTCGCGGTGGCGGTGTCGGTGGATCCCGACATCCTGATCATCGACGAGGCGCTCAGCGTGGGAGACATCCTTTTCCAGCAGAAATGCAACCGGCGCATGCGTGAACTGATGGCGCGGGGAGTGACGCTGCTGGTGGTGACGCACGACACCTCGTTCGTTCTGAACATGTGCAACCGGGCGCTCTGGCTGGACAAGGGGCGCGAGCGGTTTCTTGGAGAGGCGTCGAAGTGCGTCCGTGAATACATCACCGCGATGAGCGCGGCGGCGGGCAATCAGGTCTGCGTGAGCGCGGAGAGCGCGGTGAGCGAGCAGAGGCAGGTGCCGCGGGTGTCGCCGCTCGACCTGAGCGACTGCGAGCGGCTGGGCGACGGGGGCGTCGAGCTGGCGAGCATCTGGATGCAGGACGAGGGGGGCGAGTCGTCACGCGTTTTCAAGCAGGGCACCTGGTGCACGGTCAGCGTGCTCGTCCGGGCCCAGCGGGCGGTGCGGCTGGTGAGCGCGGGCATAGAGGTCCGGGACCGGCACGGCCAGGTGGTCTTTGCGACGGGCCTGCGCGCGATCCGGCGCCTGATCGACGGCATCGAGGCGGGCGATGCGCGCCTGGTGGTGATGCGCTTCAAGGTCGAGTTGAAGGAGGGGCAGTACACCCTCGACGTGGGCACCGGCGCGGGCGAGTCGGACGACAACACCTGGCAGCGCATCCTGGGCGCGGCGATCCTCGAGGTCTCGAGCACGCCCGAGCAGGACGCGGTACACGGAATCGTGCGGCTGCCGTACGAGGTGGGAGCCTATCGAGTGACGATGGCTCCCTGAACGGGGAATCGGGCCGCTGGGGCGCGACTCAGGCGGTCACCTTGTAGAGGTACAGGGGGGTGCTGGACACCTGGCGGCTGTCGACATGGAGATCCACGGAGTAGATGCCGATCCTGGGCAGGGTGAGGTTGCCGAGGGAGAGCGCGAGCTGGAGGATCGAGGTGGGGGCGGTCTCGGAGGCGCGCAGATCGATCTCGGTCTCGACGAGCTGGACGACCGTCTTACCCTCGCCGTCGGAGAGGGACAACTTGATCGTGTGCTTGCCCTCGTCCTTGTTGTCATAGCGAAGGCGGAGCGCGACGCTGCATTGGCGCACGGCCGCGGAGTCCTGCTTCGTGTAAAGGGAGTCGAAGACTCCGATCACGCTGAGCTTGCCGTTATAATCCGCCGCGAAGTCGCACAGGCTGAAGAGGTCGGTTTTCATAATCACCGGCCATTGTGGGGCTAGGGCGACCGTGTCAACCGAAGAGCGGTTGATTGGCGCAGGTTTAGAGCACTTCGGCGAAAAAGGGGCGCAGGCGGCGGAAGGCGGCGTAACCGGCGATGAGGACGAGGAAGCAGGACACGTAGATCCAGAGCACGACGCTCCAGTCGATGGGCATATGCCATAGGATGGCGCGGCGGGCCTGGTCGCAGATATCGAGAACCGGGTTGAGCCGGAGGTATCTGAGGGCGGGTTCGGGGATCTTGTCGGGCGAGTAGAACACGGCGCTGGAAAACATGACGATCTGGGCGGCGAGCGGCATGATCTGGGCGGTATCGCGCAGGTAGACCCCGATTGCGGACAGGCCCCAGGACAGGCCGAGGGAGAGGAAGGTGAGCGGGATCAGCAGGAGCGGCAGGTACAGGAGGCTCATCCAGGAGCCGCCGACATGGCTGAACGGGGCGACGACGAGGATGAGGGCGATACTCAGGAGCGAATTGTACATCGAGGCCATCACGCTGGCCACGGGGATGATTTCCAGGGGGAAGACGACCTTCTTGACGAAGTTGGGCTGGGTGATGATGAGAAGCGGGCCGTTGCCGAGGGTGTCGCCGAGCGTCTGGAAGATCGACAGGCCGAGGAACAGGGCCAGGGCGAAGTCGTAGGTGGTCTCGTCCTTGATGACGCCGAAGCGGCCTCCCATGATGACGCCGAAGACGAACAGATACAGGGCGAGCATGAGGAGCGGCGAGAGGATGACCCAGACGCGGCCCAGGCGGTTTCCCTTGGTGCGGCGGCGCAATTCGCGTTGCGTGAACTGCACGACGAGGTCGCGGTGGCGCCAGAGGAGGCTGAAGGGGTTGGAAAGGCCGCGCATGACGGGACCACCGGAGACCTGAGGAAAGGGGCGGATCAAGCCAAAAGCACCGCGGGGGCGGCGATGGTTTTCTGAGATTGCCAAGGAGGTTGGAATTCGGCGAGGTCTTCGATCCCAGTGTCGACCCTGTCACGCCATCGCCCATCCTTTGCCTTTCCGCTCGAGCGCCTGACGCGCAAACTGACCCTGGCTCTGGTGGGAATGGCTGCGTTGACCGGGGCGGTGTTTGCCAGGGGAGGGGAGCCGGACCCGTCGGCGACGCTTCCGGACGCGCGCATTCCCGGCCTTGAGGCGGTCATCGACAAGGCGATGACGCAGTCGCCGCAGATGATGGCGCAGAACATCGAGTTGTCGCGTGCCGCGGCGGGTCGGACGATGGCGTACTCGGGGCTGTATCCCTCGCTGTCCGGCAACGTGCGGTACGCCGACATGGCGGTCTCGACCACGGGCACCGAGAACAACTCGCGGGTGGGCCTGGATTATTTTCTCACGCTGAGCCAGCCGCTGTTCCACTGGGGCGAATTGCGGGCGCAGGCGAAGACGGGCGACCTGGACGAGGACATTGCGCACAAGCGGTATGCCCAGGCCTATCGCGATCTGGTGGGGCAGATTCGCACGCTCTACCTTCGTCTGATCATCCAGAAAAAGGCGCTTTCGATGCGGGAGCGCACGCTGCGGCTGCTTGAAAAATCGCTCGCCTACGACAAGCAGCAGCTGGCGGCGGGCCGGATCACGGCCAACGACTACGAAGCCAAGCGCACGGACCTCGACGAGGCGCAGGTCGGGTATGATCGGGACGCCCTTGCGTTTTCGCAGGCGCGGGAATCGATCGCGCAGTTGGCGGGCCTGAAGGCCATCGCTGCGGACAGCATTCCCTCGGATTTGCCGCGTCCGGACTGGAGCGCCGCGCAGGCCGGGGCGCTCGTGACCTATTTCGACCAGACGGGCCGCGAGGCCGGCCTGCCTTCGCTGGAAATCGCGCGCGACCAGGTCAGGGAGAGCGAGCTGCGCTACAAGATCGCGAAGGTGCGGCTCCTGCCGAAGCTCGATGCGGTGGCGCAGACCTCCATGCAGAGCCAGACCTACCTCGTCTCCAACCGGGCCACGCAGAGCGCGACCTCCGAGCAGATGGTGGGTGTCGCGGTGAACTGGCCGATCTTCGACGGCTTTGCCACGCGGGGTGCGAAGCAGCAGGCGCTTGCGGACAAACGCAGCTCGATGCTGCAGCTTCAGACGGTGGAAGCCTCGCTCGATTCGCGGAAGCGGGATGCGGTGGAGCAGTGCGATCTGTCGGCGCGCTCGCTGGCCATCGCGGAGCGTCGCCTCGGATTCGCGCGGGGCGGCCTGAGCTACATCGAGGGCGAGCAAAAGGCCAACCGCGCCTCGGAGGCCCAGGTGGAGCAGGCGCGGACGGCCGTGTTGAACGCCCAGCTTGCCGCCATGTCGGCGCGGGCCGACCTTTACATGCGGTGGTCCGACCTCGTCGGCCTGCTCTGGATGGACCCCGCGCTCAACAGGATCCCCGTCACCTATCTCAGCCATGCCCAATAAACCGAAGAGTGTCCTGCTGCGCGTGCTGCTGGTTGCCGCCGCGTTCGCCGTCGCGGCCTACGCCGTCCTGTTCTGGATGCGTCCCATCGTCCCGGTCGTCCGCGTGAAGCAGGGCATGGCGACCAGCGCGGTCTCGGGCAGCGTCACCGTCGAGGCCGAGTACACGATGGACCTGAAGAGCGAGGTGGGCGGGCGGGTGCTGTCGAGCACCATGGCGCTCGACAAGAGCGTGAAGGCCGGCGACGTATTGGTGCGGCTGGATACGACGGACCTGCGTCTGGGCCTGGACCGCACGCAGGCCGAGTATGAGGCCGCGAAGGAGCGCATGAAGATCGGCTCGCCTCTGGTCTTCCAGCTGGAGGCATCGAAGGACGCGTACGCGAACGCCGAGAGGCAGTTCAAGGCGGGGCTCATCTCGGAGACGGACCTGCGCGCCCAGAAACGCCAGCTCGAGGCGATCGAGCAGCAATGCGACACGGAGGCGGTGAACAACAAGCTCACCCTCGAGGGCTACCAGAACGCGATCGCGATCGGCCGCAGGCAGATCGAGAAGATGACGATCCGCGCGCCATTTGACGGCACCATTGCCCTGGTTTACACGCGGGCGGGCGACCTGATCGGCGGAGGCGCCCCGATCTGCCGGCTGATCTCGACGAGCCGCACGGTCAAGGCGCGTATCAGCGAGGAGGACATCGCCGGCGTGAAGGTGGGCCAGAAGGCCTACGTGCAGTTCCTTCCCTACGACATCGAGCAATTTCCCGCGAAGGTCGAGAAGGTGATGTCCACGGCGGATCCGGACACCCAGCGCTACGAGGTGGATCTCGGCGTCAAGATCGACCCGAAGAAACTGCTGCCGGGCATCACGGGCGAAGTCTCCATCATCCTCGACGAGCATCAGGCGAAGACGATCATTCCTCGCCGTGCGCTGCTGGGCGACGAGGTGTTTGTGGTGGACGACGGGCGGGTTCACGTGCGCAAGGTGAAGGTCGGTTACCTGAGCATGACCGCGGCGGAGATCCGCGAAGGGGTGTCTCAGGGCGAATGGGTGGTGGTTGACGGATTCGACCGCCTCAGGGATGGCCAGCGCGTGCGCATCGCGCCGGTGAACGACCCTAGGTGGAAATGAGCGCGCGCCGCGAGCAGCGCTGAACGACGATCCCGCATGTTGTCCCCCAACTTCATCATCGCCCTGCGTTTTCTCACGGCCAAGCGCCGTGCGATGGCCATGAGCCTGTCCTGCATCGTCCTGGGCGTCGGGCTGTTCATCGTCACGCAGGCGACCACGAGCGGCTTCGAGGACTACTTCATCAAGACGATCCTGGGCACCAACGGGGCCATTCGCGTGGAGGACAAGATCCAGCGCACGATGCGCAGCATCGCGGCGGGGCGCTGGGGATCGCTTTTCGAGATCGAGGAGAAGGATGGGCCCAAGTACATCGAGGGCATCGACAATCCCAAGCAGCTGATCCGCGGCCTGCGCCAGTTTCCCAACGTGTCGGGCATCTCGGAGGTGCTGACGGGATCGGTCGCGATCCGCAGTTCGTTCAAGTCGGATTCGGCGAAGGCCTATGGTATCCACGTGGTGGATCACCTCAAGGTTTCGGACCTCGGCAGCCAGATCGTGGATGGGAGCCTGGCCGATTTCAGGAGCATGCCCGCGGGGGCGCTGATCGGGCGTGAACTGGCGAACCGGCTGCAACTGGCGGTGGGCGATTCCTTCGAGCTGATCTACGGGGGCGAGTCGCACCGCTACCACGTGGCCGCCATCTACGAGACGGGCGTGAGCGACATCGACCGTGTGCGGGTCTACCTGCACATGAGCCAGGCGCGCGCCCTGTTGAAGAAGGTGAACGGGGCGAGTTTCCTGCAGATAGGGCTCAAGGACAAGGACCGGGCGCCGGAGGACGCGGAGCACATGCAGACCGTGCTCCAGTACCGGGTGCGGGCCTGGCAGGACCGGGAAAAAACCTGGCTTGGCGTTTTCAAGGCGCTGCGAATCTCGTCCGCCATCACCGTCTCGGTGTTCACGCTCATCGCGGGACTGGCGATGTTCAACACGCTTGCGATGATCGTCATGGAGAAAACCAAGGAGATCGCGATCCTGCGGTCGATGGGCTACACGCAGAAGGACATCAGCCACATCTTTCTGTGGCAGGCGGGGATCGTGCTGGCGATCGGGGCGACGCTGGGCGTGCTGGTCGGAGCGACGATCACCTTCGCCGTGTCGCGGGTGCCTCTGAACATCACGGGCATTTTCAAGACCACGACCTTCATCGTCTCGTGGTCGATCTGGCACTACGTGGCGGCGGTGGTGACCGCGGTGGTGATGGTGATGGTGGCGAGCCTGGTGCCGGCACGCAGGGCCGCGAGGCTCGAGCCGGGCGACGTGATAAGGGGGACCGGCCAATGAGCGGAGTCGCGAATGTGAGAGCGCAGGCGCTGCGCTGCGAAGGGCTTCAACGCTACCTCGGTCAAGATGAGGCGCGGGTGCACGTGTTGCGCGGCGTATCGTTCGAGGCCGAGCGGGGCCAGGTTTACGCGATCGTGGGCCCCTCGGGCTGCGGCAAGAGCACGCTGCTGTACCTGCTGGGACTGCTCGACAAGCCGGACGGGGGCGAGATCGCCATCGACGGCCGGCCGATGTCGGCGATAGGGGACGAGGAGCGCACGGCGGCGCGTTGCCGGCACATCGGGTTCGTCTTCCAGTTTCACTTTCTGATGCCGGAGTTCACGGCGCTTGAAAACGTGATGATGCCCATGCGCAAACTCGGGCGGCTGACGCCGGCGCAGATGGTGGATCGCGCCCGCTCGCTGCTGGCCTCGGTGGGCCTGGAGGAAAAGACCCGGCGCCTGGCGACGCAGCTTTCGGGCGGCGAGCAGCAGCGCGTGGCCGTGGCGCGCGCCCTGGCCAACGAGCCGACCATCATCCTGGCCGACGAACCGACGGGCAACCTCGACGTCCGCAATTCGAATCTGGTCTTCGATCTGCTCACCCGCCTGGCGAAGGAAAACGGCCAGGCCGTCGTGCTCGTCACGCATAATCCCGACATTGCGAAGGCCTGCGACCATGTGCGCCCGATGCGGGATGGTTTGTTTGTCTCGTAAACTGCCCGGGCCTGAGGGCTTGGCCCAGGACGGGGTCATCCGCAAATTAGCCTCATTGCAGTCAATTTGCTGTTGAGAAGGAAGGGGTCTCGGATAAGCTGGGTGTGTCCCCAAAATTACCCTTATGAATACCTCGATCGATACCCTGCTGGAGTTCAAAGGACACCAGATTTATTCCGTGCCTTCCTTCACTACGGTGGTCGAAGCGGTACGCGAGATGAACGCGCACAACATCGGTTCGGTGCTCGTGATGGACGGTGGGCAGCTGCTCGGGCTGTTCTCGGCTCGGGACGTGTTGCGCAAAGTGATCGCCGAGGAGTATGATCCTCGGACGACCCAGGTTGGCGAGGTGATGCATGTGCAATATCCTCTGCTGACGCCGAACATGACCTCGGACGAGGCGATGCGGATCTTCGAGGAGCAGCACTGCCGTCACCTGCCGGTGATCCACGACGGCTTGGTGGTGGGGGTGATCTCGATTGGCGACCTTTCGCGGTGGTGTGCCACGGCGGATCGCGCCGAGGCCGAGTCGCTGCGCAACTACATCACGGCGAGCCTGAGTTCCTGATACGCTGTCGGGCGTGCGGCGCGTCGGCGTGAAGCCGCACGGCCCTGAAGGTGTAGCGTGAGGCGGAGCGCGAGAGGCGCAGGGGGGCGCCGAAAGCTTGGCTGAGCGCGGCGCTGGTGAGCGCCTTGCGCAGGGGGCCCGATGCGACGGCGGCGCCGTTGCGCAGCAGAAGCGCATGGGTGAAGGCCGGGACGATTTCCTCGACGTGATGGGTGACCAGCACG
>JAJXYI010000481.1 GCA_021780625.1 bacterium
CATCGCTTCATGAACAATTTTTCATATTCATTAGCGCTTGATGCACAGGACATTCACGCACTTCCATCCCAATTGCATGGATCAGGTTTGGCGGCGGAGCTCCGCTGCGCACGGCCGGCAAAGGGAGCACATCTCGGCAGATTCGCAGGAAACAACACAGGGATTGTGCCGAGGCCGGGCCAAGGCCAGCGGACGGCCCCGGAGGGGCATTCCTGCACATGGATTTGCGCAAATCGAGCCGTCGCCCCTACTTTGGTATCCCCATGACAAGCACAGAGGCTGGGACCATCGTGGAGTATCCGTCGGGGCTCGACGCAGCGCGGCGCTTCGTGCCCTGGCTGGTGGCTGTGGCGCTGTTCATGGAGAACCTGGACGCAACGATCGTGAACACGGCCGTGCCTGCGATGGCGGAGGGCCTGAAGGTGGCTCCGCTGAGCCTGAAGGCGGTGCTCACGAGCTACACGCTGAGCCTCGCGGTGTTCATCCCAATCAGCGGCTGGTGCGCGGACCGTTTCGGCACGAGGCGGGTGTTCACGACGGCGATCTGGCTATTCCTGATCGGCTCGCTCGGATGCGGACTGGCGCCAACGGTCCATCTCCTCGTCGCCTCACGCGTGCTCCAGGGGTTTGGCGGTGCGATGATGACCCCGGTGGGGCGCATCGCACTCGTGCGCACCTTTCCCCGCTCGGAGATGCTGAGGACCATGAACTTCGTCGTCATTCCCGCGCTGCTGGGTCCGTTGCTCGGCCCGGTGACGGGCGGTCTCATCGTGCACGTCACGACCTGGCGCATGATCTTTTTCGTGAACATCCCGCTGGCGCTGCTTGGCCTGGCGCTGACTCGGCGCCACATGCCGGAATATCGGGACCCGGACGTGGCGCCGATGGACAAGGTCGGCTTTGTGCTCTTCTGCAGTGGCATCGCGATCCTCTCCTACGTGCTCGAGATCTTCGGCGAGCACAGTCATCCACCGGTGGTGCTCGCGACGCTGCTGGTGGTATCGACAACCCTGCTGGCGGCCTATGGCTGGCATGCGCACCGCAGCGCGACGCCGCTGCTCCACCTGGTGCTGCTCAAGGTGCGGACCTTCCGCATCTCGGTGCTCGGCGGCTTCGTGACGCGCCTCGGTTTCGGAGGCATGCCGTTCCTGCTTCCCCTGCTCTACCAGATCGGTCTCGGCTATCCGGCGTGGCAGGCGGGGTTGCTGACCATGCCGCAGGCGCTGGCGGCGATGGGCATGAAGGTCATCAGCCGCCCGCTGCTGCAGCGGTTCGGCCATCGCACGACCCTGCTGGCGAACACGATCCTCCTGGGCGTGACCATGATGGCGTTCATGCGAATCGACCGCACTTCATCGGTGCTGGCGATCCTGGCGCTGAGCTTCGCGCAGGGCTTCGTGTCGTCGCTCCAATTCACCTCGATGAATTCACTGGTGTATGCGGATATCGACGACGTCGACGCGAGCAAGGCGGGCAGCATCGCGAGCACCGCGCAACAGCTTTCGCTGAGCTTCGGCGTGGCGATCGGCTCGCTGGTCACGGCGTGGTTCCTGGGGTCGGTCGACCAGACGAACCCCGTGGCGGCAATCCCCGCGCTGCACGACGCGTTCCTGACGCTCGGGGCGATCACGATCGTCTCGTCGCTGGTCTTCCTTCGTCTCGACCCGAATGACGGCAACAACATCAGCAACCGCCTCCCGCTCCCGCCGCCGCGGTATCAGGCGCGCGCGGAGAGCCGTGCGGCAATCGGCGCGCCAGAGCGAACGCCGCCCTCCGCGGGTTGAGCGGACAGATTTCACCGATCGATTTTCCTGGGGCTTGGATCCTACTGGCGCGAGCCGGGGCGCGTGTCCTGACGCAGAACCAAGGTTCCACAGTCAACGCAGGAACGCGACCTCGCGCAGGGCGCAAGCGCTTCGACGGCAGGAGCGCCGGTCGGCGACCACCGGCCGCTCACTTGCCCACGCGGTCCAGGAAATCGTAGCGCTCGCGCTGGAGGGCCACGCTTTCCGGGTGGCAGCTTACATTGATCACGAGGCGCTCACCGGTCTTGAATTCCGGCCAGTCGATCAGGCCGGGTCCGTTCGGATTGCCGGTCCTGATGAAGTTGGCGAAGTATGCCTGCATCGCTTGCGAGACGGCATAGTCGTCGGCGGTCCAGTCATAGACCGTGTTGGTCGCGAGATTGCCGAGCGCGTATTCGATCTCCGCGGAATGCACGGCGCCGCGGGCGGAGGGCGGACGCGGCTTCGACGGATCGGGATTTCGGATCACGCCCCCGGCGAGGCCCGCAATCGCGTTGCCCATCTCGGCACGCATGGCCGGGCGCGGACGCGCAAACAGATAAAAGAAGGTCGGCTCGCCTCCGGTCTTCGTGGCGAGATCGGTCCAGGTCCAGGTGGCGTGGCGGATGAACCGATCCCCCGCGAGATCCTGCGCCGCGTCCATCACCTGTTCCTCGTCGTGAGCGGGATAGAGCTTGAAGGCCTCGTCCGCGTTGTCGCCGAACACGCGGGTGAGCGCTGCGCGATAGTTCTCCAAGGTCGGTTTCTCGCCTTTGAGGAAGGCGTTGTAATCCATCTCCTGCGAATTCACGCCCGCGAGCAGCGGCACGTGCGCCTGCTCGCCGGCCTCGAAGATGGCCTTCGGCGTGCGAGGCAGGAAATAGCCGTCGACATCGACGCTGAACCAGAGGCCGCCGACCTTGGCCGCACGCTGGAGGAGTTCCTCGGCCGGCATCGCCCGGAGCTCGGCAATCGTGAGCGGCTTGTCGCCGCCAAGCGCCGCGGCGATGTCGAGGCCCTGCTTCTCAGCCTGCGCCCGCGGCACGGGAGACAGTTCGCTGAAAATCGCGCCGCTCTCACCAATGGCAGCCTGAAACAGGTGCTTCGACAGCGGGGACGCCATGAGCGCGCTGACCGACATCGAGCCGGCCGACTCGCCGCCGATGGTGACGTGGTTCGGGTTACCCCCGAACGCCGCAATGTTGCGCTTCACCCACTCCAGCGCGGCCACTTGGTCGAGCAGGCCGTAATCGCCCGAGGCGTGATGCGCCGAACCGGCCGTCAATTCCGGGTGCGCCATGAAGCCAAAGATGCCGAGGCGGTAGTTCACGGTCACCGCAACGATGCCGCGGCGCGCCATGCTCTCGCCGTCATAGCGATACTCCGAACCGTCGCCGGCGGCGAAACCACCGCCGTAGAAGTACACCAGAACCGGCAGGGAACCGACCTTCGCATCCTTTGGCGTCCAGACGTTCAGGTACAGGCAGTCCTCACTCACGCCGCTGGAGCGGAAATTCATGTCGCCAAAGAGCGGCAGCTGCATCGCCCGAGGTCCAAACTTGTCGGCCTTGCGCACGCCCGCCCACGGCGTCACGGGCCTCGGCGCACGCCAGCGCAGATCGCCCACCGGGGGCGCAGCGTACGGAATGCCCTTGAACATCCGTATGCCTGTCGACTGATCGAGCGTGCCCTCGAGCAGACCGTCCTGGGTTTTGACGCGCAACTGCGCCAGCGCCAACGAGGGGAGAATCATCGCGATCATGAGGGAGTACAGGCCGCCAAGGCCGAGTCCGAGGTGTTTCATTGGGAGTGCGGTTGAAGGGGTCGACTCCAACCGGAGGCTGGCATCCTGCGCGGATGCGCCCCGGGCGGAGACAAAGGCTGGTTTTTAAGCGCCTTTGCCAGCGGCAGGCGAATCCGAAAATTGATGACGCCGTCCCGCACCAGACGGGCTGGACAGGACGGCGTCACTACGCTTCAGCGAACCAACGAAAACGAGGCGGTCAGACTCGCGTTGGAGTCGTCGCCCACGAAAACCTCGAACCCGCCGGGCTCCGGCCCGAAGGTCATGTCCGCGCGCCAGAAGGCGAGAGCGTGAGGCGTGAGTTCGAACTCCACGTCCCTCGCCTCACCCGGAGCGAGACTGATCTTCTCGAATCCCTTCAACTCGCGAACGGGCCGGGTGACGGATCCGACGAGATCGCGCACATAAAGCTGCACAACCTCCTCGCCCGCGCGTTTCCCCGTGTTGCGGACGCGCACGGTCACCTTCAGGGGCGCCCCGCCCTCCTTCAGCACCGGCTCGCTGAGTCGGAGGTTGTCGAACGCAAAGGTGGTGTAGCTCAGTCCGAAGCCGAAGGGATAGAGCGGCGAATTGGGCGAGTCGATGTAGCGCGAGTAGTACGGATCGTTGGGCTCGCCCGGAAGGGGCGACGGACGTCCGGAGTTTTTGTGGGCATAGAAGATCGGGATCTGTCCGACCGAGCGAGGCCACGTGATGGGCAGGTGCCCGGACGGATTGTAGGCGCCGGTCAGGACGTCGCCCACAGCCGGGCCGCCCATCGTGCCGGGATGCCACGCGAGCAGGATCGCGTTGGCGTACCGAACCACTGGCTCGATCGTGAGCGGGCGTCCGGTCATGAGCAGCAGCACGAGCGGTTTTCCGGTCGCGTGCAGGGCGCGCAAAAGCTCGGGCTGCGGACCCGAGAGTCCGAGGTGCGCGCGGCTGGTCGCTTCGCCGCTCTGGGTGGAATCCTCTCCGACGGCGGCGATCACCACGTCCGCACCCTTGGCCGCCTCGACGGCCGCGGCGATGCCCCGTGTATCGTTGCCCCGCACGTCGCAGCCGTAGGCGTAGCGCAGGTGAGCGCCCGGGTAGAGTTTCTCGAGCGCGGCGCGCACGGTCACGGTGTCTTCCGGACGACCCTGGCCATGCCAGGCTCCAAGCTGGTGCAGCGGCGCATCGGCGAGCGGGCCCACCAGCGCCACCGTGATGCCGGAGGTCTTTAGCGGAAGCGTGCCGTCGTTTTTGAGCAACACGCAGGAGCGCCGCGCGAGATCGCGGGCCGCCTCCAGGAAATCGGGCCGCAGGAGCGTCGCCTTCTCGCGCGCAGGGTTGCAGTAGCGATACGGGTCGTCGAACAGGCCGAGTTCAAACTTGGCTGTGAGAATCTCCGCCACGGCGGCATCGATCTTGGACTCCGGCACGGCCCCGCTGCGAACGAGGCCGACCAGGTATTTCGAATACGCGTCGCTCTGCATGTCCATGTCGAGACCTGCCATGAACGATTGCCGCGCGGCGTCGCGCAAATCGGCAGCGGTACCGTGCTGAAGCAGTTCAAGGATCGCCTGCCAGTCGGAGACCACAAAACCGCGAAAGCCCCACTCCTTGCGCAGGACCTGGTCGAGAAGGAAGGCGTTCGACGTGCACGGCGTGCCATCGAGGTCGTTGAATCCCGCCATGAGCGTACCCACGCCGGCCTCCACGGCCGCGTGGAACGGAGGCAGGTAGATCTCGCGCAGATCCCGTTCGGTGACGTCGGTCGTGAAATAGTCGCGCCCCGCCTGGGCGGCGCCGTACGCGGCGTAGTGCTTCGCGCACGCGAGGATCGTGTCCTGAGCCGCAAGATCCGTACCCTGGAAGCCTCGGACCCGCGCGCGGGCAATCGCCGAGCCGAGATACGGGTCTTCGCCCGCGCCCTCCGAGACACGGCCCCAGCGAGGGTCGCGCGCGATGTCCACCATCGGGGCGAAGGTCCAATTCACTCCGGCCGACGACGCCTCCTCCGCGGCGATGCGTTCGCCGTGTTCGATGGCCTTCAGGTCCCACGACGACGCGGTCGCGAGCGGAATCGGAAAGATCGTCCGGTAGCCGTGGATGACATCGAGGCCGAAGATCAACGGGATGTGCAGACGCGATGAGGTGACCGCGAGGCGTTGCCACTTCATGCACTCCTCGGCGCCGACGACGTTGAGCATGCTGCCGACGCGGCCGGCCTGGATCTCGGCGACGTCCGGAGACGAGCGCCCGGGGCCGGTGAGGTTGCCCGGCGAGGAGATCTGCACGAGCTGGCCGACTTTCTCCTCGAGGGTCATGCGCGAGAGCAGGGCATGCACTCGCGCGTCAATTGAGGCGGCGCCGGTCGACTGAGCGGACGGCGTGGCTGCGGAGAGACTGGCGACGCAGGAGGTCACGAGAGGGATCAGATGACGGAGTTTCATAACGGTGTTGGGCATCGCCGCCGGGACGCGTGCCCGGCCGACGACGTGGAAAGGGAACGCGGGACAAGGTCAGCGGACGGGCTCGTGATCCGGCTTGAATCCGATCGCGTTGAGGGCCGGCTTGATCTCCGGGTTCGACATGAAGAGTTTCCAGATCAGGCCGGTGCGGTAGTTCTCGATCATGACGGTGATCGGCGCCTGATTGAGCGCCATGTACACGCCGTCGTACCAGTTTTCGGTCTGGTTGAAACCGTCGTGGAACCCATAGGCGCCCCAGACCTTCGGCCCGAGATCGCGGTAGAAGTGTTTCAGCGCGGCCATCGATTCCTTGGGCGTATAGGGCATCGAGGAGAGCGAGGCCATGCAGTTGATCGTGCCGTTGTCATCGCGGGGCTGCGGTCGGCCGCCACCGGAATTCACGCCGGCAGACAGGCCCCAGCAGTCCGCCCCGTAGCCGACAAAGTGCCGTGGGTTGGCGACGCAGTAGGCGTGGTTGATCAGCGCGATGGCGCGGTTGTTATCGAAGTAATCGGTGAAGCGGTCGCGGATGCCGCGCGGATCAAAGCCCATGAACGAGAAGTGCGTGAAGAACAGGTCCGACCCGTCACCCTCGCCCACGTCGAGCTTGATGCCGTAGTAGGTGTTCCCGTTCACGTAGTGGTCGCCGACGGTCGTGCGGCTCCAACCGCGGCGGTATGCGACGTTGCGCGCAGACGTCCCGGCCCAGCCAGTG
>JAJXYI010000166.1 GCA_021780625.1 bacterium
CGGCTGGAGGATCGCGGCGGGGAAGACGATCTCGTTGAGATTCGGATTGTAGTAGGCGTTCACGGTCTGGGGCGTCATCCCCCACTCCGTGCGGTCGACCGGCTTGCCGAGCTTGGAGATCATGCGGTCGTACTCGACGGCCGAGCTGGCGATGACGTCGCCCATGAGGTCGGTGGGGCTGACCTGGAGCTTGGAGTAATCGCGCCACTTCACCGGATAGCCGATCTTGACCGTGTACTTGGCGAGCTTGGCGAGGGCGCGGACCTTCGTCTCAGGCGTCATCCAGGTCAGCTCGCGGATGGACTGCTTGTATTCGGAGAGGAGGTTGTGGACGAGCTGGTCGATGCGGGCCTTGGCCGCGGGCGGGAAGTATTTCTCGACGTAGAGGCGGCCCACGACGTCGCCCAGGCAGCCGAAGTCGCCGGCGCCACCGCCGCTGATGAGGGCGACGGCCTTCTTCCAGCGCGGAATGTCCTGCGGGGTGCCGTTGACGGCCTTGCCGTGGAAGGCAAAGGCGGCGGTCTCGACGGATGCGGGGAGCTCGTCGGAGAACGAATCGATCAGCTTGAACGTGCAGTAGTCCTTCCAGACGGACAGCGGCGTGGTGCGAATGACCGCGTCGGCGACCTTGAAGAACTCGGGCTGGCCGATGTTGACGGAGGTGAGCTTGCCGACTTCGGCAGCGTCGAGGAGATGCGTCCAGGCGATGCCGGGGGCGAGGTCGGTCAGCTTTGCGACCTCGTAGGGGTTGTAATTCTTCTCCGGGTCGCGGAGCTCCACGCGAGTGCGCTGCGCGGAGGCGAGGAGCGTCTCGAGGTTGAGGATCGCGTCGGCGGAGGACTTGGCCTCGGCGGCGGGGCGGCCGGCAAGCGTGAGGAGCGTCTCGATGTAGGTGACGTAGGCGGCGCGCGCCTTCACGAAACGCTCATCGGGCTTCAGGTAGTAGTCGCGGTCCGGCAGCTCGAGCCCGGACTGGTCGATACGGACGATGTAACGGGTGGAGTCCTTGTCGTCCTGGGAGACATACAGGCCGAAGGGGCCGGACACGCCGTACTTCCCGAAGGCGCCGAACAGCGTGTAGAGGTCGTCGTAGGAGGCGATGGCGTTGACCCGGGCGAAGAGCGGATCGAGGGGCTTGAGGCCGAGGGACTCGATGCGCTGCGTATCCATGAAGCTGCGATACAGGTCTCCGACCTTCTGCGTATCGGAGCCCTGGGGGGCCTCCTTGACGGCCGCGGCGGCCTCGATGATGTCGCGCACGCGCTCACGCGACAAATCGTCGAGCATCGTGACGGCACCGTAGGCGGACTTGTCGGCGGGGATCCCGGTCTTCTTCAGCCAGGTGCCGTTGACCGCAAGATAGAGGTCGTCCTGGATGCGCACCGACGGATCCATATCCGCCTTGTCGATACCGGAAGTGAGGGCATGGACCGCGGGAGCGGCGCATGCGACGATGGCGCCGAGCGCCAGGGCAAGGAAGCGTTTCATGTTGCGGTTACCAGTAGCCACCGATTGGCGCGGTACAAGCCGGAAGGAGTGGATCCATCGCTCTGCAAGACACTTGCACAAACCAGAAAGGCCTGATTTGACCGGACCCCTGCGCGGCCTGCTTTCCTCGCTGTCAATGAACGGCTTCAGGCCGGCCAACCGCTTGGGTGATTGGCCGCTCCGCCCCGCTGAACCCGGGCGGCGATTTTTCTTATGTAAGAGCGCGTCCTAGGCTTTACATTGATTTATCGTTATACCAAGGTAAACGGCCATCTCCCCAGTTGCCGTGCCGTTTCGCTTCCATGGAACGCGAGCGACACCCCCTATGAACCGCCACGTCATCGCATTGCTGTCCGCCACCTGTCATCCGCTCCTCGGCGAGGCATCGGCGCGCACGAACGGTTGCATGGGGCACGCAATTGACGGAGCCGGCCGATCCCCCCATCTCCAGCCCGGTCCTGCCAGGCTCCCCTCTGAAACGACCGCGCCGTCGACCTGTGCGACCCGGTCGCACGACGGCCGGGCCGGCCTCGCGTAAGTCGCCATCCCCCTGCTCCCACACCAGCCCCAAAACGATCACCTTCGAACCTGATTCCTTACCCATGAAGTTTACCGATGGCCAATGGCTGCTGCAAAGCGGCGTCAGTGCACATTATCCCGCCGAGGCATATGCCGTCGACGCGCTTGCCGACAAGATTGTCGTGCTCGCCCCGACGCGCCGAATCCAGCATCGCGGAGACACCCTGGCCGGCCCCGTCCTGACCGTGACGCTCAGCTCCCCTCTGGAGGGCGTGATCAAGGTCCGCATCGAACACTACTCCAGCCAGGCGGGCCGGCGTCCGACCATCCCCCTTGAGGCCAATCCCGCTCCGGCGGTGGAGGTCAAGTCCGACGACGAGGCGGCGACCCTGCGCAGCGGTTCGCTCGAGGCGCGTGTTCGGCGCAAGGGCGAGTGGGAGGTCAGCTTTCGCGCGGGTGGCAAGGTTCTTACGAAGAGCGCCTGGCGCGGCATGGGCTACGCCCAATGGCAGGGGCACGGCAATTTCGTCCACGAGCAGCTCAGCCTTGGCGTCGGCGAAAACGTTTACGGCCTGGGCGAGCGTTTCACGGCCTACGTGAAGAACGGCCAGACCGTCGAGAACTGGAACAAGGACGGCGGCACGAGCAGCGAGCAGACCTACAAGAACGTTCCCTTCTACCTCACGAATCGCGGCTACGGCGTGCTGGTGAATGAGACAGGGCCGGTCTCCTTCGAAGTCGCGTCCGAAAAAGTGGCGCGCGTGCAGTTCAGCCTGCCAGGCGAGTCGCTGGAGTACTTCATCATCCACGGGCCGACGCCCAAGGAAATCCTGGCGCGCCTGACGGCGCTGACCGGCCGCCCGGCGCTTCCGCCCGCGTGGTCGTTCGGACTGTGGCTGTCGACGTCGTTCACGACCAACTACGACGAGGCGACGGTGACGAGCTTCATCGCGGGCATGGAGGAGCGGAAGCTGCCGCTGTCCGTCTTCCACTTCGACTGCTTTTGGATGCGGGAATTCGAGTGGTGCAATTTCGAGTGGGATCCGCGCCAGTTTCCCGACCCGAAGGGCATGCTCCAGCGCCTCAAGGCGCGCGGCCTGAAGATCTGCGTGTGGATCAATCCCTACATCGCCCAGCGCTCGAAGCTCTTCGCCGAGGGCGAGGCGGGCGGGTATTTCCTTAAACGCCCGGACGGCTCGGTCTGGCAGACGGACCTCTGGCAGCCGGGCATGGCGATCGTGGATTTCACGAATCCCGCCGCCCGCGAGTGGTACAAGGGCCACCTTCGCCGCCTGATGGACATGGGCGTGGACGTCTTCAAGACGGACTTCGGTGAACGCATTCCGACGGACGTCGTGTATCACGACGGCTCCGACCCGGTGGCGATGCACAACCTGTATGCGGTTCAGTACAACGAGACCGTATTCCGGCTGCTCGAGCAGGTGCGCGGCAAGGGAGATGCGGTGGTCTTCGCGCGTTCGGCCTACGCCTCCAGCCAGCGTTTCCCGCTGCACTGGGGCGGCGACTGCTGGTCGAACTTCGAATCGATGGCGGAGAGCCTGCGCGGAGGGCTTTCGCTGAGCCTGTGCGGCTTCGGCTACTGGAGTCACGACATCGGCGGCTTCGAGGGCAATCCGCCCCCGGAGGTTTACAAGCGCTGGCTGGCCTTCGGCCTGCTGTCCTCGCACAGCCGCCTGCACGGCAGCTCGAGCTACCGCGTGCCGTGGAGCATCGACGAGGAGTCGTGCGACGTGCTGCGGACCTTCACGCAGCTCAAGTGCCGCCTCATGCCGTACCTCTACAGCGCGGCGGTCGAGGCGCACGCGGCGGGCGTGCCGATGATGCGCGCGATGATGCTCGAGTTTCCGGACGACCCTGCCTGCGAGACGCTCGACCGCCAGTACATGCTCGGCGGCTCGCTCCTCGTGGCCCCGGTGCTGACGGCGGACGGCGTGACGGACTATTACCTCCCCGCGGGGCGCTGGACGCACGCCATGACCGGCGAAGTGCAGGAAGGCGGACGCTGGCACCGCGCTCAGCACGGTTTCCTGAGCCTGCCGCTCTTCGTCCGCCCCGGCACGGTGCTGGCCACCGGACCGCGGGATGACCGGCCGGACTACGATTTCGCCGAAGGCGTGACCTTCCAGGTTTATGAACTGGCCGACGGCGCGAGTGCGACCTGCAAGGTCCACGCCGACCGAGGCGCAGAGGCGCTCACGTTCACGATCTCCCGCAAGGGCAAGGCCCTGGAAGCGACGTGCACGGGCGCGAAAGTCGGCGCCTGGGCGGTCAAACTGGCGGGCATCGCATCGGCAAGTGCCTCGGAGGGATCGGTCAAGGTGGAGAAGACGGCGGGCGGGATTGTCGCGACTCCGGCTTGCGGAGCGCGCGGCATCCGTCTACTGCTCCCCGCCTAAGACGCATCCATGGCCCGCCAACCCCGAAAGAAATCCGTCCGCGCCGCCACGCTCGCCGACGTCGGCCGCGCGGCCGGCGTTTCCGCGATGGCGGCCTCCGCCGTGCTCAACGGCGCCCGCACGTCATCGCGCATCTCCCCCGAGACGCGCGCCAAGATCCTCGCCGCGGCGGCGAAGCTGAAATACCGGCCCAACGTCGCCGCCCGGGCGCTCGCAAACCGGCGGATGAATACGATCGGGGTGGCGGCCGTCATCCATGGTGGCGACCTGAACCTCTACTTCCTCGAGGCGCTCAACGGCATCATCGAGGGGTGCGCGCGTCACAACCAGAACACGACGGTGTTCACGCTCCACGACTGGACCAAGGACGTGCGCAAGATCGGCGGATTCTGCGACGGCCGCATCGACGGCCTGATCATGCTGGGGCCGACGATCACGAAGGACGACGCCGCGATTCTACCGGAACACACGCCCTTTGCGGCGCTGCATCCAAACATCCTGGCGCCCAACATCGTGAACATCGAGAGCGACGAGGAGCGCGGCGCCTACGACATGGTCCGCCACCTGATTTCGCTCGGGCACCGGCGGATCATGCATATCTCGGGAGCCAAGACGATGCTCGGTGCCAAGCGCCGCATCGACGGCTACCAGCGCGCGCTCAAAGATTCCGGCGTCCCGCTCGACGCGGACCTGTTGCTGGAGGGCGATTTCACCGTGCTCAAGGGCCAGACCGTGATGGAAAGCTGGCTGACGTCGCATGTGGGCAAGCCGCTTCCGACTGCGATCTTCGCGGCCAACGATGCAACGGCCATCGCCTGCATCGAGGTGCTCGCCAAGCGCGGATTGCGGGTGCCGTCGGACGTCTCCGTGTGCGGTTTTGACGACAGCCTGGCGGCCCGGACCACGGTGCCGCAGCTCACGACCGTGCGTCAGCCGCTCCGGTTGATGGGCTCGCGCGCGGTGGATCTGCTGCTCGAGCGCATCCAGCAGGCCCATTCGCCCACCCACGATCTGCCGAAATCGGCGGGATCGGCAATTTTCGCGACCGAGCTGGCTGTGCGCGACTCCGTCGCCGCGCCAGGCGCCGAGCGCCTCGTGCCGCCCGCGGCCAAGCGCTGACGGGCTTTCGCCGCGCCGCGCCCCCGGATCCAAGGCCCGGGCGGATTCGAATTCCGCACGGGGTATTGGAACAGAAGCAACGAAGGCAACAAAGACGGCCAAACCAAGCGATTACACGATATCACCGAGCCAAAATTCACTCACCCATACGGTGAATCAACGCTCTCAATTCTGTGGTAAGCGGTTTGTTCTTCGTTCCCTTCGTTACCTTCTGTTCCATTCAATCGCCGAATTTAGGTTCAGGGCGTTGCTTGCTGCTCAGCCGAGCGTGGCGACGATCTTGAGATCGTCCTCGAGCAGGTCCACCGGCACGAGATTGCCCTGAACGGTCTTCCGACCGATCCGCAGGCTGGATACGCCGCGGCAGAGACCGTTGGGATTCTTCACCTCGATCCGCAGGGTCCGGCCGCGGAACACGCGCGTCACACGGAATCCCGGCCAAGCCTTGGGGATACAGGGATCGATGCGCAGGCCGTCGATCTCGGGCCGGATGCCGAGGATCCATTGAAGGGCGGAGTGATGGCTCCAGGAGGCGGTGCCGGAGAGCCAGGGCACGCGCGACTTGCCCGCGTTGCGGTTGCACGTCGCGTAGGTGGTCTGACAGTGCACGTAGGGCTCGATCTCGCGCAGCTCGGCGCGGTCGTTGTAGGCGGAGGGCATGAACGCCCGGTAGTAGGCGAAGGCCTGGTCGCCGTCGCCGAGAAGAGCCTCGGCCATGACGGCCCAGCTCTGCGTGTGGCAGAAGATGCCGGCGTTCTCCTTGATGCCGTGGTTGTAGATCACGCCACCCATGACCGTCGGGGGCGTGTGGGTGAACGGCGGCGCGCTGAGCATGACGCCGTAGGGCGTGGCGAGTTCGCGCTTGAGGGCGTCCATTGCGCTGCGGCCCTGGGCGGTGGGAGCAGCGCCGGAGATCACGGCCCAGACCTGGGTGTTGATGTAGATGCGCCCCTCGGACTCGGCCTTGGAGCCGTAGCGGTGGCCGTCGGCGCCGATCGCCCACAGGTACCATTCGCCGTCCCAGGCGGCGGCCTGGATGGCCGCTTCGAGGCGGGCAAGCTCGCCGCGCGCCCAGGCCGACTCCTCGGACCTCCCGAGGCGATCGCAGATCGTGGCGTAGGTCGCGAGGCCGAAGCGAAGCTGGAAGGCGACCATGACGGACTCACCGTTGTAGCCCATCTTCACGCAGTCG
>JAJXYI010000001.1 GCA_021780625.1 bacterium
ACCCACTCATGGTCCGAGGTTGCGCGGATTCTGCACTCGCTCCTCCGGCCAGTCGGCGCGCGAGGTCCCCAGCCGCCGGTGATAGAATGTGCCGAGGTACAGGCCGGCAAGCAGTCCGACCACCAATGCGATCACGATCGCCAGCGTCTGCCGCTCCTGATGCGCCGCGTTCATGGCAGGTCACTTCCCTCTGACGAGCCGATCCAGAGCGAGGTTGAGCTCGAGCACGTTCACCCGGGGATCTCCCAGAATGCCGAGATCGGGCGGTTCAACGTGAGTCCGCACCAGCCTCCGTACCGTCGCGGCCGGGAGTCCGCGTGCAGCCGCCACGCGAGGGGCCTGAAGCAGCGCGTTCTCGACGCTGATGTCCGGATCGAGGCCGCTGGCGGAGCAGGTCACCGCATCGGCCGGCACAGGCGTCATCGACGACAGATGATTCTCGGCGCGGTAGGCGGCCACCGCAGCCTGGACGGAGTTTGCAAGCGCCCGGCTGGTGGGCCCGAGATTGGTGCCCGACGAGTTGGCGGCATCATATCCGGTACCCGCAGCGGAAGGACGGGGATGAAACGTGCCCGGGCTCGCGAAATTCTGGGCGAGCAGGCTCGATCCCCGGACGACCCCCGAGGCGTCGACCACCAGGCTTCCGTTCGCCCGGTGAGGAAAGAGCAACTGGCCGCCGGCCCATACCGCGAGGGGATAGACACCGCACAGGATGACCGCGAAGACCAGGGTGAGCAGGACCGCGGGTTTCAGATCGGAGAGGAAGGACTTCATGGCGCGGAAAGTCTCAGACGAGGTGGATGGCGTGGATCAGGACATCGATCAGCTTGATGCCGACAAAGGGCACCAGGATGCCGCCGAGACCGTAGATCAGCAGGTTTCGACGAAGCATCGCGGCAGCTCCGACCGGGCGGTACGCGACGCCGCGCAGCGCCAGCGGGATTAGCGCGATGATCACCAGCGCATTGAAAATCACCGCACTGAGGATCGCACTGAGCGGCGAGTGCAGATGCATGATGTTCAGCGGCGCGATCTGCGGAAAGGCTCCGACCAGCATGGCAGGGATGATCGCAAAGTACTTCGCCACGTCGTTCGCAATCGAGAATGTGGTCAGTGCCCCACGCGTGATCAGGAGCTGTTTCCCGATCTCGACGATCTCCAGCAGCTTCGTCGGATTCGAGTCGAGATCCACCATGTTGCCCGCCTCCTTCGCGGCCTGGGTGCCCGTGTTCATCGCGACGCCGACATCGGCCTGCGCGAGCGCCGGAGCATCGTTCGTGCCGTCGCCAGTCATGGCCACGAGGTGCCCGGCGGCCTGCTCCTCGCGAATGCGGGCAAGCTTCATCTCCGGTGTCGCCTGGGCGAGGAAATCGTCGACACCGGCTTCCGCGGCAATCGCAGCGGCCGTGAGGGGATTGTCGCCCGTGATCATCACCGTGCGGATACCCATCGCCCGCAACTGCGCGAAACGCTCCTTGATGCCGCCTTTGACGACGTCCTTCAGGAAAATGACTCCGAGCACGTCGCGGCCGTCGGCGACAACCAGCGGTGTTCCACCCTGCCGGGAAATTCCGTCGACCGCCTCGGCGACCGCGGCGGGCATCGCTCCGCCCTGGGATTCAACCCAGGATCGGACATTCGCCGCTGCGCCCTTGCGGATCGAACGAGCAGAATGACCGTCCATCGGCGCGAGGTCGACTCCGCTCATTCGGGTCTGGGCCGTGAACGGCACGAAAGTCGCGTGGGTCGGGTGGAGCTCCCGGGCGCGGAGACCGAATCGATCCTTGGCCAGGACGACGATGCTGCGCCCCTCGGGCGTCTCGTCCGCCAGCGAAGCGAGCTGGGCGGCCTCCGCCAGGCGGTCCTGGGCGACGCCCGGGGCGGGGATGAAGTCGCTGGCCATGCGATTGCCGAGCGTGATCGTGCCCGTCTTGTCGAGCAGCAGCACGTCGATGTCGCCGGCCGCCTCCACGGCGCGCCCGCTCATCGCAAGCACGTTGCGCTGGAGGAGGCGGTCCATGCCCGCGATGCCGATCGCGCTGAGCAGTCCGCCGATCGTCGTCGGGATCAGGCATACCAGCAGCGCAATCAGGGCCGTGATGGAAAAGGCCACGTTCGCGTAGGCGCCAAAGGGACGCAGCGCGATGATCACGAGCAGGAAGATGAACGTGAGCGCCGACAACAGGATCGTGAGCGCGATCTCGTTGGGCGTCTTCTGGCGCGACGCACCCTCGACGAGGCTGATCATGTGGTCGAGAAACCCCTCGCCCGGGTTGGTCGAGATCCGGATCACGAGGTTGTCCGAAAGCACCATCGTTCCCCCGGTTACCGCGCTCCGGTCGCCGCCCGCCTCGCGTATCACGGGAGCGGATTCGCCAGTGATGGCGGACTCATCCACGGAGGCAGCGCCCTCGATCACGTCGCCGTCGCCCGGAATCGTCTCGCCGGCCGACACGAGCACGAGGTCACCCTTGCGCAAGAGGGCGGCGTCGACCGACTCGACCTTGCCGTTCGCGTCGCGACGGCGGGCGATGAGCTGGCGGCGGGACGAGCGCAACGCCTGCGCCTGGGCCTTTCCGCGCCCTTCGGCGACCGCCTCCGCGAAATTCGCGAACAGCACCGTGAACAGCAGCCAGAGCGCGATCTGCAGCACGAAGCCGAACGGCTCCTTGGAGGTGAACAGCTGCTCGAATGAGAGCATCGCGCCGATGAGCGTGACGAACATCACAGGATTCTTGAGCTGCTGACGCGGGTTGAGCTTGCGCACCGCATCCGCGGCCGCCTTTCCGAGAATCGCCCGATCGAAGAGAGATACCGCTTTGGAACTCATGGGTGAAAAGGGTTGATGGCAGTCCGTTGGCCGCGCCTCAGAACAGGGTTCCGGCGCGCATCAGGAAGTGTTCCACGACCGGCCCCATCGCCAGGGCCGGGAGAAAGGTCAGCGCGCCCACCAGCAGCACCGTGCCGAGGAGCAGGACGACGAAGGTGAAGCCCTCGGTCCGGAACGTGCCCGCGCTCGCCGGCACCAGCCGCTTGCCCGCGAGATTTCCCGCCAGGGCCATGATGGGAACGATCATCAGGAAGCGCCCGATCAGCATCGCAATTCCGAGTGTCACGTCCCACGCCGGGGTCCCCGCGGACAGGCCGGCGAAGGCCGAGCCGTTGTTGCCCACGGCGGACGAGTACGCATAGAGCATCTCGCTGAATCCATGGGGACCCGCGTTGTTCAAGCCCGCCCTGCCCCACGCGGTCGAGCACGCCACGGCCGTGAACCCGAGGATCGCAGCGGCCAGCACCATCAGTACCAGCATCACGAGTTTCACGTCGTAGGCCTCGATCTTCTTGCCAAGATACTCGGGCGTGCGTCCGACCATCAGGCCGGCGATGAAGACCGCGAGCACCACGAAGATGAGCATGCCGTAAAGACCGGCGCCCACGCCTCCAAATATGACCTCGCCTGTCTCGATGTTGAACAGGGGAACCAGGCCGCCCAGCGGCGTGAACGAGTCGTGCATGGAATTCACCGCGCCGCACGACGCATCGGTCGTGATCGTCGCGAAAAGCGCCGAATTGAACACGCCGAAGCGGACCTCCTTGCCCTCCATGTTCCCGTCGGCTGCGGACACGCCGAGCCTCTGGTGAATGGGATTGCCAGCGGCCTCCGCTTTCCAGCAGACCAGCGCGCCTGCAAGGAACAGCACGAACATCGCCGACCACACGGCCCAGCCGTGGCGCTGGTTCTTCACGACCCGGCCCAGGTAATACGTCAGGGCGCTCGGGATCGCGAAAATCGAGAGAATCTGGATGAAATTAGAGAGCGGCGTCGGGTTTTCATAGGGATGAGCCGCGTTCGCATTGGTGTAACCGCCGCCGTTGGTCCCGAGCATCTTGATCGCCACCTGCGAGGCCATGGGGCCCTGCACGATGGTCTGCGTGTCAACGCTTTGGTCGACCATCACGGGCTTTCCGTCGGCGCCGACGACGGGATTGCCCCGGGCATCCGTCTTCTGCACCTGCACCGTGTAGGGCTCGTAGGTCTTTGCGACCGTGTAGGGCCTGAAGTTCTGGATCATGCCCTGCGACACGAGGAACAGCGCGAACACCAGGCAGAGCGGCAGCAGCAGGTAGTAGGTCGTGCGAACGGTATCCACCCAGAAGTTACCTATGGCCTTCGCCGAGTGACGCGCGATTCCGCGCACGAGCGCAGCCGCAATCGCGATTCCCGCGGCAGCCGACGTGAAGTTGTGGATCGTCAGACCCACCATCTGCGAGAAGTACGACATCGTCGACTCGCCGCCGTAGCTCTGCCAGTTGGTGTTCGTGGCGAAGCTCACCGCGGTGTCGAACGCAAGGTGCCCGGGGAGTCCCGGCAGGTGCTGCGGGTTGAGCGGCAGCCGGCCTTGGTATCGAAGGATGAAATACGTGAACAGGATGCCCACCAGCGTGAACGCCATCAGGGACACCGTGTAGCCGATCCAGCCCTGTTCACGTTCGGGATCGATGCCGCACACGCGGTAGGTTAGCCGCTCGATGGGACGCACGACCGGATCGAGCCAGGTCTTCCCGCGCTCGAGCACGGCTACGAGATAGAGCCCGAGCGGCTTCGTGATCAGCAGCAGCAGGCCGCAATACAGCGCGAGTTGGATCCAGGACAGCGGTTCGTTCATGGGCGGGCGCGTTCAGAATTTTTCCGGCCGGAGCACGGCCACCACGAGGTAGCCGAGGCAGCCGATCGCGAGGACGGTGATGAGGACGATTTCCATGGCGGAGGGGTGGAATTTGGCGCCCGCTCAGCGCAGGCGTTCGCAACCGTGCGCGTAGGCGACGCAGACGAGCACGAAGGCGATCGATATTCCGACGTAGAGGAGGTCAGTCATGGCGGCAGACCTCCCGGCAAGGCGTGGACTGTGCGCGGAGCGAGTTCATGCCGCCATCGTACCCGTCGGGTCCCGTTTCCCCTAATCAACACCCGGCCCCAACCCGTCAATTTCCCGTCAACGCGTCGGAAGCCAATCGCAACCATGGCCTTGCCTGCGATCCCGGAGGAGTGCGAAGCACCCTTGCCTACACGCCTCCCTCCGCTACGGTGGCGCATCCAAGCACCGAATCATGGCCGAAACGATCGACGTTGAACCGCACGACGAGGACTCCGAGGGAGGCCCGCGCAAGTCCTTCTGGGACCACGTCAAGGATCTGCGCAGCATCCTGGTCAAGTCCGTGATCGTCGTCGTCGTCGCCCTGATCGTCTGCCTGCTGTTCGTCGAGAAGATCGCCGCCGTGCTCGAGTATCCGATCACGCGGATGGACCTCCTCGACAAGCCCCAGGCCACGGTGTCGATCGTCGTCGGAACGACCACTCTCGGCCCCTACCAGGTCAACCCCAAGGATTTTCCAGGCCTCGAGACGGGAAAGCCGCGCAACCTCGTCTTCCGAATGGGGGTCGCCAAGGTCGACGGCAAGGATGTTGCCACCCTGAACCTGGACCCGCAGGCGCCGCAGCCCGCGACCGGGATCAAGCTGCGCAACCTCGATCCCGCCGAGGGGTTCATGGTCGCCTTCAACATCGCCCTCTACGCCAGCCTCGTGGTGTCGGCCCCGTTCTGGATGTATTTTATCGGCGGTTACATCCTTCCCGCGCTGAAGAAGAAGGAGCGGCGTTTCATCTTCATGTGGATCGGCTGGGGGATGTTTCTCTTCCTCTCCGGCGTGGTGCTCACCTACTTCTTCCTGCTCCCGCTGGCGCTGCGCGCCTCCGTGGCCTACTCGAATCTCCTCGGGTTCGACGCCTCGGAATGGCAGGCCGCCGACTACATCAGCTTCACCTGCAAGTTCCTCCTCGGGATGGGACTCGGATTCCAGTATCCGATCGTCCTCCTGACGCTCGTGAAGCTCAAGATTCTCAGCCACAAGACGCTCGTCCACTACCGCCGCCACTTCATCGTGCTCGCGTTCATCCTGGGCGCGTTTCTCACGACCCCCGAGGTCATCACCCAGTTCGCGATGGCCGTGCCCATGTGCATCCTGTACGAGGTCTGCATCTGGATTGCCTGGTGGTGGGAGCGGAAGGACCGCAAGGCCGCCGCGCTGACCGAGGGCGCCGCCTGAGCGGGCTGGCCGTGATCGCAAAGTCCATAACCCGGGAGGGCTTCGCCTCCAACCTGCCTTCGCGCGTCAGTCCTCTCCAGTAAATTTCGGCGGTCAGTGACGCTCAAAAACGCAGTTAACAGAAGCAACGAAGATAACGAAGGAGGCCGGGCCAAGCGACTGAACCAGATCACCGAGCCACAGTCGACTCACCCAAACGGTGAATCAACGCCCACATTTCTGCGGTAAAGCTGTTCAGTCTTCGTGGCCTTCGTCGCCTTCTGTTCCATTCAATCGCCGAGTTCAGGTTGAATCGCTTGGATTGGACTCGAATCATCCTGAAATCCGCAATCGACCGTGGCACCGATCCAACCGCGTTAGCTGGGATAAAGAAAATCGGCGCCAGCCCTGAAGGCTCGACGCCGATTCCCCTAAACTAACTACTAAACCCTATCGTTGATAGGTCCCGCCCGCCTCTGCGACGGGCGGAATGGTCTTAGAACTCGAACGTGTTCGTCAGCTGCCAGAGCTGACCGTCCTGGATGCGGAACATCGCGGGACTGCCGTCCGGTTCGACTGCGATCGGGATCAGGCTCGGGCCCTGGCCCACATTGCGAAGGTTCAACTGCACCT
>JAJXYI010000299.1 GCA_021780625.1 bacterium
CGCGCTCTCCACGCTGCTCGCGCCCGTGCTGATGCTGTATCACTCGGTGTTTTTCGCGATGACCCTGCTCGGCCGGAGGATCTCCTGGCGGACGCAGCGCCGCGCCCTCGGGGGAGAACCCAGCCTGTCCGCAATCGCCGGCGCGCTCGGGGCACACACGCTGGCAGGCTTCGGGGGATTTCTGGTGGTCCACGCGGTCAGCCCCGAACTCGCGTTCTGGATGGCGCCTGTGTTCGCGGGCCTGATCCTCGCAATTCCCCTCGCCTGGCTCACTGGATCGCCGTCGGCCGGCCGCGCATTGCGCGCAGAGGGCCTGTTCAAGACTCCTGAGGAAAGCCGGCCTGTCCCTGAACTGGTCGAACTCACCGCGTGCCTTGCCTCGCGCCGCAACCGCAAACCGACGCCGCCGGAGCTCGCCGCACACTACGGTCTACTTCAGGCCGTGCTCGATCCCTACGTGAACGCAGTCCACGTCTCCCTCCTGCGCGCCAAGGACAAACTGCCCGCCGCCACGGAGGCGCGGCTCCAAGGGTTGCGCGAGACCCTCCTGCGGGAGGGGCCCGCGGCCCTCGCGCCGGATGACCGCCTCTCGCTGATGATGGACGTCGATTCGATGATCGCGCTGCACGACGTGCTGTGGTCCACGCCCGCCGCCCGACTCGCCGAGTGGTGGCGGCAGGCCCTGAAACACTACGAGGCGATCGCCGCCTCTCCGGTCACCGCATTTTCGAAAAAGGAGTCGGTCGCCGATTGATCCGAGACTCGGGAGGTGACTATGACGCCGGTCAACCCGAGCCCGGCCAATACATCACCCTCGCAATGGCCGGTCCTCGGTCTCGTGACAGTGCACGCGTCCGCTGCAGGCTCAGAACAGCGGCAGCCGCGCGGCGACATCCGAGGTCAGGACGCGGTTCCAGAAGTCGACCTTCGCCTGGTCCGCCAGCGGCATCGCACGCAGGTTCGCCCCGAGTTCAAACGTCGCCGGCCGCGCAGGATCGACCGGCGCCCAGTCCGGCAATCCGGGGCCATTCGGATTCCCCCGTGCGGCGAAATGCCTCAGGTAGGCCGAAGCCTCGGTCGCCAGGCGACGGTCCTCCTCGGTCCACGGGCGGTCCAGAACGACGAGGTTGTGGAAAAAATACGGGAGATCACCCGAATGGAACGCACCAAACTCAGGATGCTGCGGCCACGGCACTCCCCGGGTGAAGAAATAGGTGTAGATCGGCGCCCGGGCCCGCGTTTGCCTCAGCTTCGCCCACAGGTACAGCGACACCCGCTCCCGGTCCCGCGCCGCCGCCAGCAGGGAATCGCGGATCTCCGCCGCCTCCCCCGCCGGATACAGCGTCCGGTACTCCGCGGCAAACCGTCCGTAGGTGCTCGTCGAATACGCGCGCCACGCCTCCAGGGTTTGCAGGCGCGGCAGGCTGAGCAGGCCGTCGTTCGCCACGTTGCCCACCAGCACCGGCACGTCGGTGCCGGCCCCCTCCTTGAGCAGCGTTTGCTCCGACTTCGAAAGCACCCAGCCGTCCACGATCGGCCCCATGCCATAGCGCGTCCAGGTCGCAAGCTCGGCCGCGGGCAGCTCCCGGAGCGCCTTGAGCCCACGAACGTGATGCGACTCCGCCAGCTTCATGCCGGCGGCCTCCGCCTCGGCAAGCGAGGGCATCGGGAGGCTCGTGTATCCAATTCCGCTGTTGGCAATCGCAGCGCTGAAGAGCCCGTGCGCCCGCTCCGAGACGAGCAGCACCCCCACGCTCATCGCCCCCGCCGACTGCCCCCAGACCGTCACCCGCGCCGGATCGCCCCCGAAGGCCGCGATGTTGCGCCTGACCCAGCGCAGCGCCGCGATCTGGTCCATGAGGCCGTAGTTGCCCGAGGCGTGATGCGCCGACTCGGCCGTCAGCGCGGGATAGGAGAAGAACCCAAAGACGCCCAGCCGGTAATTGATCGTCACCACCACCACGCCCCGCTTCGCAAGCCGCGTGCCGTCGTAGATCGGCACCTCGCCCGACCCTTCGGTGAAAGCCCCGCCCGGAATGTACACCAGCACCGGCAGCTTCGCCCCGGTCCCGGGTTTCGGAGTCCACACGTTCAGGTACAGGCAGTCCTCGCTCACGGCGTTCTGAACCAGAAACTCGCTCGTCCACGGCAGAAAATCCCCGTGCAGGGTCTGCATCGGGCTCGGTCCGAACTGCGTCGCCTGCCGCACTCCGCTCCAGGGGACCACCGGCCGCGGCGCCCGCCACCGGAGCGCGCCCACCGGAGGCGCCGCATAGGGAACGCCCTTGAACGCGTACACCGGCGCCGGATCCGCCAGCGCGCCCTCCAGCACGCCCGCCCGGGTCGTCACCAAAATTTGATTACCCGCCAAAAGGCAGGCGGGCAGTCCGAGCATGAGAATGAACAGACAGGGGATGCGTGTCATGGGGTGGCTCCTGGTTTGGCAGGACCCGGATAGGCGCGTCCCGCAACCGCCCCTGATGCCACCGACGTCGCCTCCACGCAACCCGCCAGAACGGACCAAGGCCGAACACCCGGCCTCGCCCACCACTGTCTCGCCCTGCCGCAGGATTCAATCATGCGCCGACTCTCCACCGGCTCTTTCGCCCACTCTCGATTTATTGTTTTTCGATAAAACCGGCTTGACGAACCCAGGCTGGATATTTATCGATTATCAATAAATCGAAACCCACCCACTATGAAAACTTCCTCCCGCCTTCCCGGACTTCTGCGCCGGTTCTTTGGATTCCTCCGCCTCGTGACGATCGTCGTGGCGGCCTTTTGGACGCTGATGTTCATCATCGATACCTGGGCTCCGGCCAGCTTCACCCACGACGGTGAGGCGATGATTGCGATGGGCGAGATCTCGCTTCCGCTCGCGCCCGGCACCCTGGGCCTTGCGTCGAACACGGCCGCTCCGGGTTCGCTCACGCTCGGCCCGGTCCAGGGCACGCTGCGCGCGCGATTGAGCAGCACCGATCCGGCTCTCGCCTCCGCACTGCGCTGGTCACTCGTTCCATCGATCCTCGCGTTGGTTGTCTTCTCCTTTCTTCTTTTCTCCGCCCTCCGCACGGTCTGCGCCAACCTCGAGCGGGGCGAGGTGTTCAGCGACTCAAACCTCCGACTGGTGCGCTGGATCGGCGCATGTCTGATCGCCTACAGCCTGATCGCGGGCGCCGGCGACGTCTGGGCCTCGTACCTCTTGGGCGGATACTTTCGGGAACACGTGACGCTCACCGGCCTCGGTTCCGTGGTCTCGTTCCACCAGTCTGGCTTTGTCGTCCCGTTCCTCAGCCGGCCCGCCGGCTTGCTCACGATGCCCGGAGGCGTGCTCGTCGGCTGCCTCGTCCTGCTCGTGGCCGAGGCATTCCGCCAAGGACTGCAGCTGAAGACCGAAAACGACCTGACCATCTGAGCCATGCCAATCCGATTAAATCTCGACCGCGTGATGGCGAAACAGAAGGTCACCCTGACCGAGCTGGCCGACCGGGTCGGCCTCACGCTTGCCAACCTCTCGATCCTGAAGACCAACAAGGCAAAGGCCGTCCGGTTCAGCACGCTCGAGGCGCTGTGCCGCGAGCTGAAGTGCCAGCCCGGCGACCTGCTTGAGTTCGTCGACGAGGATTGAGCGCTGCACATCGCCGGCGTTGCGTCGGCCGCGATCCCGGTTACGGACGAAGTATGGGCACTCCCAAGCTTCTTCACGCCACGAAGTGGATCCACCTGCTCGAGCGCGACGGCTGGATCTACGCCAGCCGCCGCGCTCCCGGTCAGGCCGAGCGCATCGACGCCGTCAGCATCGTGGCCCTCCATCGCGAACCCAACGACCCCGCCCTTCATCGGCTCGTCGTGATCGAGGAGTTCCGCGTGTCCATCGACGGCTGGGAGTTCAGCCTGCCCGCCGGCCTCCTCGACGCCGGGGAGGATGTCACTTCCTGCGCTGCCCGCGAGCTCCGCGAGGAAACCGGCCTCGAAGTCACGAGCCTGGCCGGCGTATCCGGAAAGACCTATACCTCCACCGGGCTCTCCGACGAAACCCAGGCCTTCGCGACGGTGCTGTGCACGGGCACACCCGCCGCCACACCCGGCGTCGACGGAGAACGCATCCGAGTCCACCTGCTCTCGCGCCGCGACTGCACGGACCTGCTCGCCCGAAACCAACGCGGCGAAGCCGCGCTCTCCGCCCGCCTCTGGCCCCTCCTGATCTCCGCCGCAACCTCTGGCCAGGTCTGCGGATTCCCCCTGCACGACTAGATTCCACGCTCCGTTCGCGTCGACGCCAGCTTCGTCCCACACGCGCCAAAGATTTGATTGGTGATGACTCGACGGCGCCCCACCATGCCGGGATGCAGATGACCGAAATGCTCGACGAAGTCTCCGCGATCGCCCGCCAGGCGGGCGACATCATCCTGCGCCACTTCGCGCAGCCCATCCCGACCCAGACGAAGACGAGCCGGATCGACATTGTCACCGCCGCCGACCGGGAGGCCGAAGCCTTCATCGTCGCGGAGCTGACCCGCCGGTATCCGACCCACCACATCGTCGGCGAGGAGGGCGGCGGCCAGGGCGCGCCGGCCGCATCCGCGCCCTACCACTGGTTCGTCGATCCCATCGACGGCACCGTCAACTTCGCCAGCAAGCTCCCCCACTTCTGCACCAGCATCGCTCTCGCCACGCCCGACCGCGAGCCGCTGCTCGGGGTCGTCTTCGATCCGACGCGCAATGAGCTGTTCACCGCCCTCCAAGGCCAAGGCGCACAGCTCAACGGGCGTCCGCTCCGCGTGACGCAGACCGCCGAGTTGATCGATGCGGTGATCACCAGCGGTTTCCCCTACGACAAACACCTCAACCCGGACAACAACCTGCGGGAATGGGGTGCGTTTCTCACGAAAATCCGCGGCGAGCGCCGTCTCGGCTCCGCCGCGCTCGACCTGTGTTACGTCGCCGCCGGGCGACTCGACGGCTATTGGGAAAAGGACCTGAAACCCTACGACGTCATGGCCGGCCTGCTCCTGGTCCGCGAGGCCGGCGGTCTCGTGACCGACTATCAGGGTAATCCGCGCCCCCAGCTCCAGGATCGCGGCCGCTACGTCGCCGCCAATCCCCTGCTCCACCCCGCAATGCTCCGCGTCCTGCAAGGCGTCGCGTGAGTATCGGGCAACTGATGACAGGGCCCGTCTCGATCCCCCGTGCATTCACGCGGAGTCGCGGGGCGAGGCGCCACGAAAATCACAAAGCTTCCGGGGCTTCGGCTTTCCGTAGCGTGCGCGTATAAGCGCGCTGTGTCTCGGTGGGGCGGGTTATCCCTAACCCGCCGGGCACACCGCTGGTTCGTCAACCTGTCACGGGCCGATCCGTGGCCCGCCGCGGTCGGAGCGAACGGCGGATTGGGACAATCCGCCCTACCGATCAGCCCTGTGTCCTCTGGATTGAATCGTCACGAAAACCCACGAAGCTGCGGCTTCGCGTTGCGTGCGCTTATAAGCGCGCTCTGATCCATGTCGGCAACCCTGGCGCCTTCTCGTGTTTCTCGTGGCCAATCCTTCAGTCGGTTTCGGCTGCCGCTCCGCCGGCCTTGTTTTGCGGCATCTTCCTCAACGAAAAACCGGCTCTCACTCCGTTCGAGCGTTCATCGATGCGCACAGGGCCGGATTTGCCGCACCAGCCCAAAGACCCCGAAGTGACCGCACCCAAGCGCTCCCCCAGCCGCCCAAACAATCCTCCGCCTATCTTCTCATGTCCGCCCCTGCGCTGCTCCGTCACATTCTGGCCATTACGCTGCTCGTCCCTGCCGGCCTGCTCGCCGCGTCCGCCGCCGCCCCTGAGCGCGCGATCGTCAATTTCCACCCGGCGCTCCCCGACATCCCCGCCACGCGGTTCGCTGTCACCGCCTATGGCGCCGTCGGCGACGGCTCGACCGACAACACTCGCGCGGTGCAGGCCGCCATCGACGCCGCGAGCCGCGCCGGCGGCGGCACGGTCGACTTCCCCGCCGGCGTCTTCCTCTGCGGCCCTATCCGGCTCGCCAGCCGGATCGCGCTCCACCTCGATCCCAAGGCCACCCTCCGCATGCTTCCGCTCGATCGCTACCCGGGCGGCACCACGCACCCCGACGATTTCATCAACGGCTCCCGGCTGCACGACATCGCCATCACCGGCGGCGGCACGATCGACGGACAGGGCGCCCCGTGGTGGCCCTACGCAAAACAAAAGGGCGCCCGGCGCCCGCGCATGATCAAGCTCAGCTCCTGCGACCGCATCCTCATCGAACAGGTCACGCTCGAGAATTCGCCGATGTTTCACATCGCCATCAGCGGCGAATCCCAGGACGTCACCGTCCGCGGCGTCACGATCCGCGCCCCCGCCTCCACCGACCCCGTCACGCCCAGCCACAACACCGACGCCTGCGACGTGAGCGCCCACCGCGTGCTCGTCGAGGACTGCAATGTCAGCGTCGGCGACGACGATTTCACCACCGGCGGACACACCTCCGACGTCCTCATCGCCAACTGCACCTACGGCTACGGCCACGGGGTCTCGATCGGAAGTCCCATCCGCGGCGGAGTGTCCAACGTCACGGTCGTGAATTGCACGTTCAACCACACCGAGTGCGGCATCCGCATCAAGTCCGACCGCGACCGCGGCGGGGTCGTGCAGCACATGCGCTACGAGAACCTGCGCATGACCGACGTCGGCTGCCCCATCCTGATCTACG
>JAJXYI010000118.1 GCA_021780625.1 bacterium
TGACGCTTCACTACGCCTTCTGAGTTACGGGCTCTAACAGGGGCCCATAGGGGAGGCGCATCGGTCTTTGGACAGGCTGATGCGCCAGGGCGCGTACGGACAACAGATTGGCCGAAGCGACAGGCGGGTCGACGGACCTTTCGACAACACGACAGAAAACAGAAAGCATGAAACCCATGAGACGTCTCACCGTTTGCGCAGGCCTGGCGGCCGCGCAGCTTGCCGCGGTCCTTTTGCTCGGCGGGTGCAAACCCAAGAATGCGGAGAAAGTCGCCTCCGATCTTCGTCCCGTCGACCTGCGGTGCGAGTACCTCACGAATCCTGTTGGTGTGGACGAACACGCTCCGCGCCTCAGCTGGCAAGTGGCGGGCGATTCGGCCGTTCGCGGACAGGTTCAACGTGGCTATCGGATTCTCGTGGCGTCGAGTCGCGCGCTCCTCGAGCAGGATCGTGGCGACCTGTGGGACAGCCGGGAGGCGAGTTCTGCCACCGCGCAGATCGCCTATGCGGGACGGCCCCTGTCCGCGGAGCAGAAGGTCTATTGGAAGGTACGGGTGACCGACGGACGGAACCGACGCTCGCCGTGGAGCGCCGTGGCCACATGGAGCGAGGGGTTGCTTGCAGCCCGGAATTGGCATGCACGCTGGATCGGCTGTGACGCCATCAAACCCTCGCACGCGGCGTGGCTTCCGCCCGCGCAGCCAGGCAGGACCTACCTGCCGGCGACCTACCTGCGCAAGGACTTCACCCTCTCCCAAAAACCCAAGCGTGCCGTGCTCTATGTCACCGCGCTCGGCGCAGTCGAACCCCGTCTGAACGGAAGGCTTGTCGCGGACCATTATCTGGATCCGGGCTGGACCGACTATCGCAAGCGGCTCTATTACCGCGCCTATGACGTGACCGCCCTGCTCAGGCAGGGAGCCAATACGCTGGCGGCGGTACTTGGCGATGGTTGGTTTCGAGGCAATATCGGTTCGTTCGGCCAGGACCGCTACGGAAAGCACACGCGGTTGCGCGAAGAACTGCACCTGTTCGAGGCGGACGGCTCTGTGAAGGTCGTCTCGACCGATTCTACCTGGAAGGTCGGTACCGGGCCGGTGCTCGAGGGCGACATTCAGGCAGGAGAGTCCTACGACGCGCGGCTCGAGCAGCCGGGGTGGGACAAGCCCGGATTCAACGATCGCGCCTGGAGGTCTCCTGATCTCGGCGCCGAAGTATCGCCCGCGATTCTCAGCTCGCATCCGGGGCCTGCCGTGCATTGCGTCGGCGAGCGAACCACGGTGGCCGTGACCGAGCCGAAGCCGGGCGTCTATGTCTTCGACCTCGGCCAGAACTTTGCTGGCATCGCCCGCCTCAAGGTCGATGAACCCGCGTGCACGGTCATCAGAATGCGGTTTGCCGAGATGTTGAAGGCGGATGGGACCGGCTACTTTGCCAATCTGCGTACTGCGCGGGCGACCGACACCTACGTGTGCCGGGGCGGCGGTGTCGAAACATGGTCGCCGCGCTTCACGTACCATGGATTTCGCTATGTCCAGGTCGAGGGGCTGACCTCCAGACCGGCTCCGGACACGATCACGGGGCTCGTGATGAGTTCTCTCGACGCGCCGACGGGAGGGTTCGCCTCGTCGAATGCCCTGCTCAACCAGCTTTGGTCCAACGTTCGCTGGGGAGAGCTTTCCAACTACATGGACGTGCCCACCGACTGCCCGCAGCGCGATGAGCGCCTGGGCTGGACTGGCGATGCGCAGGTTTTCGTCCGCACCGCGGCCTACAACGAGGACATCGCGGCGTTCATGACGAAGTGGGTCGACGACCTCGCCGACACTCAGGGCGCGGACGGCCAGATTAACGACACGGCCCCTGTCGGATTCGTGGGCAGCAATGCGGGCTGGGCCGATGCGGGGATCATCATCCCGTGGACGCTCTGGCATGTCTATGGCGACACCCGTATCTTGGAGCGTCACTACGACATGATGAAGCGGTATCTCGCGTATTGCCGCACCCAATGCTCCGCCGATCTCGTCGGCCCCGACCGGGGATACGGAGACTGGCTCGCGATCGGGGGCACCACGGGAAAGTCGCTCATTTCGACGGCCTATTTTGCCCACTGCACCGAGCTCATGGCCGACATCGCCGGCGCGCTCGGCCGCACGAAGGACGAGGCGACCTATCGGGCCCTCTTCGCGCAGGTGTGCGCCTCGTTCCAGAAGCACTTCATCAACCCGGACGGCTCGATCGGGGCCCACAAGTCGCAGACGGCGCACCTGCTCGCGCTGCGATTCGGCCTGCTGACGCCTGCGCAGCGCAAGGCGGCGATCCCGCACTTCATCAATTCGGTGGAAAAGCGCAACTGGCGGTTGGGCGTCGGGTTCCTGGGCGTAAACCTACTGCTCCCGACGCTCACCGACGTGGGCTGCACCCAGGGGGCGTACTACGTCGTCACGGGACGCGAATTTCCGTCGTGGGGCTACTCGATCGACCAGGGTGCAACCACGGTATGGGAGCGCTGGAACAGCTATACCAAGGCCAGCGGCTTCGGCGACTCGGGTATGAATTCATTCAACCACTACGCCTACGGCTCCTGCGGGGAGTGGCTATACCGGACCGTGCTAGGCATCGGTGCGCTCAGCCCGGGTTTTTCGCGGATCTCGATCCATCCGGAACCGGGTCCCGGCGTGACGTGGGCCCGTGGCCACTACGACAGCATTCGCGGGCGGATCGAGACCTCATGGAAACTCGAGAACGGCCGGTTTTCGCTCGATGTGGTTCTTCCTCCCAACACCGCGGCTGATGTCTATCTCCCGGCCAAGGCCGCTACCGACGTGACGGAAGGCGGGGCGGCCGTTGCCTCCGTGGCCGCCGTGCGGTTTCTCCGGCAAGGGGATGATGAGGTCGTGTTCGAAGTCGGATCCGGTCGCTACCATTTCGAGTGCCCGTACGCCGGTCCGGCCCACCTGTTTCCGCCGCCCGTGCCGGGCAAAGACAATGCGGCGGAGGAGGAGCGGGGACCTGCTCGGGTCAAGGAGACCCCGGGCTCCTATTCGATCCAGACCAAGATCGGGGTTTTGATGGCCAATCCGGCGACGCGCGCGGTCCTTCAGAAGTTCTTCCCCGAGGCGATCGCGAATCCGCAGTTCGAGCAGGCGATGGGGACGACCCTTTTCGCGTTGCACGACTTCTCGCCCGACTATTTCTCGACGACCAAGCTCGACGCGGTCGAGGCCGCGCTCGCGAAGATCCCTCGCCAGGTGTGGTCGGTAGAGACGACCAAGATCGGAGCCCTGCTCGACAATCCCAAGACCCGGGCAATTCTCGAACGCTATCTGCCGGAGGCCGTGGCCAATCCTCAGTTCGCCCAGGCTCGCGGATCGACGCTTCGCTTCGTCCAGGGGTTCTCGCCCGACTATTTCACCAGCGCGAAGCTCCAGGCGATCGCCGACGCCTTCGCGAAGCTCAACGGCGAGCCGCCGGCTGCCAAAGCGAAGTCCGAACCGACGCCGGCTCCCGCTCCCGCGACCCCTTCCGCCGCGCTCGGCATCGATTCCAAGATTGGAGCCCTGCTCGACGATCCCGCGTCGCGGGCAATCCTGCACAAGTATTTGGGTGCGATGATCGACAGTCCGCAGTTCGCCGGAGCCCATGGAATAACGCTTGAGCAGCTCAAGCCCTACGTCCCGCAGGTTCTCACGGAGGAGGTACTCAAGCGGATCGCGGACGATCTGGCCAAACTTGCCCACGGCCCCAAGACCGGCGCCTCGCCGACGCGGAAGCCCGGTGCAACCGCCCTGTCGGTGGATACGAAGATGGCCGTGCTGTTGGCCGACTCGCATGCCCGGAAGGTGCTGAAGGCGGCGCTGCCTAAGCTGATGGCCAGTACGCAGATTAATCAGGCGGATGATCTGACCCTTCGTGAACTCCAGCAGTATTTCCCTGACGCACTCACGTCCGCAAAACTCGAGGCCATCGACGCCGAACTCGCGAACCTCTCCGGCAGGTCGGTATCCAGGCCGTCGACGCACTACGGTCTGGACACCAAGATCGGCGCCTTGCTGGACGACCCGGCGGCGAAAGCCGTGCTCGAACGGTCGATCGGGGCCATGATCTCGAATCCGCAGTTTTCGATGGCGCGCGGACTCACCCTTCGGCAACTGCAGCCCTACGCCAAGGAGGTGCTGTCCGACAAGGTCCTCGACACGATCGCCGAGGGCCTCGCCAAGATTCCCTCCAGGGCCGAGCGACGGACACCCCAGGCGTCGCTTTACGTGCCGTCGACCCTTTCGCCCCAGTGGCAGGCGTTTCTTCACAATCCGCCTTTCCCGACGGTCAGGCCTGCTATGCACGGACCGCTGGACGCCAAGGCGTGGGATGCCCGTTGGCGCGCGAACGAAGAAGCGATGCTTCGTTATGTTCCGGCCCTGCTCGGCCGCTACAAGGCCGCGCTCACCGATCGCACGCTCGGAGGCGTGCCCGTCCTCGAAATTCATCCCCGCGGCTGGAAGGACGACGGCCGGGTCCTGGTGTACTGCCATGGGGGTGGGTATACGATGGGCTCGGCGCGATCGACCCTGTACAGCTCGCTCCTGATCGCCGCGGATACGGGCCTGCGCGTCCTTTCGGTCGACTATACGGTCGCCCCCAAGGCGACCTGGAAGACGGTGACGGGGCAGGTGGTGTCAGTCCTGGAGGCACTCAAAGGTGAGGGCACTGCCCTGAATCATGTGGTCATCTGTGGCGACTCGGCGGGTGGAGGTCTTGCCGCGGCGTCGGTCCTGAAGATGAGAGACGAGGGCCGCGGCATGCCCGCGGCCGTGGTCTTGTGGTCGCCGTGGACCGATGTTTCCGACAGCGGCGAGACCCTCGTGACACTCGAAAAATGGGACCCGCTCCTGTCGCGTTCGGAACTGCGCGCGTTTGCCGATGCCTATGCGGCGCCCGCGGATCAGAAGAACCCGTACGTCTCGCCGGTCTACGGCGACTACTCAAAGGGCTTCCCTCCGACCCTGATCCAGGGCGGAACCCGCGAGATACTGCTCAGCGACTTCGTTCGCGAGTACCAGGCCATCAAGCGCGCGGGCATGCCCGCGGAGTTGGACCTATACGAGGGCATGATCCACGTCTTCCAGCCCATGGTTCCGGATTCTCCCGAGACGCACGAGGCCTTGAAGACCATGAAGGCGTTCATCGACGCTCACGTGGCGGCCCGGTGATGCTTCAACGCCGCACCCCTGTGTGCGGAGAAAAGGGCGTGTGATGACGAAGCGAAAGACTGTATTCCTGACGGGCGCCTCGGGTCGGATGGGCCATGAAGGTTTCCTTCAACTCCTCAAGAGACGCGATCGATACGACCTCGTCGTGCTCGTCCAGCCGACCGCACCGGATCGCAAGCGCATGGCTCCGTATGACGGCGAGCCGGGCGTGCGAATCGTCTGGGGCGACCTGACCCGCTACGAAGACGTACTCGACTGTGTCAACGGCGCCGACTACGTGCTGCACGTCGGGGGATTGGTCTCGCCTCTTGCGGACCACCAGCCGAAGCGGGCGATGGAGGTTAACCTGGGTTCGGTCCGCAATATCGTGCGAGCGATCCGCTCGCAGGAGGATCCCGATCGCTGCCGGCTCGTGTACATCGGCACCGTCGCCCAGACCGGCGACCGCATGCCTCCCCTGCACTGGGGCAGGACCGGCGATCCCATTTATATCAGCGAATTCGATCACTACGCCCTCTCGAAGACACTCGCGGAGCGCGAGGTCATCGAATCGGGACTGAAGTATTGGGTGTCACTCCGGCAGACCGGCATCGCCCACCTGGGACTGCTCGAGATCCAGGATCCAATCATGTTCCACGTTCCCCTGAACGGCGCCTTCGAATGGGTCACTGTGGGCGACTCGGGCAGGTTGCTTGCGAACGTATGCGAGGAGGACGTTCCGGAGGAATTTTGGCGTCGTGTCTACAACATCGGAGGCGGAGCGAGTTGCCGGGTGACCAACTACGATTTCGCTGCGAGGATGTACCACGCCGTCGGCCTGCCCGACTTCCGGAGGGTCACGGAGCCCAACTGGTTCGCGACCCGCAACTTTCACGGACAATGGTACGCCGACTCCGACGTGCTCGAGCGGTACCTGCACTTTCGCACCGAGACGGTCGACGACTTCATCGGCGCGATCCGTCGACACGTGGGATGGCGCCGTGCGGCGATGCGGCTGGTCCCGGCCGCGGCGATCAAGGCGCGGCTTCGAAAGATCGCGCGAGGTCCGGGCGGAACGTTGAACTGGATCGTACGCGGCGACGGGGAGCGCGTTCGCGCGTATTTCGGATCCGAAGACGCCTGGCGGGACATCCCTGGCTGGGACCGGTTTGAGATCGTGAGACCGGCGCCTGCGCCGGTATGCAGTCATGGCTACGACGAGGACAAACCCCGCGGCGAAATCGGGTTGGACGACATCACGAGCGCGGCCGCCTTCCGAGGCGGGGATTGCCTTTCGACGGGGATGGTTCGCGGAAACCTGTCCACCAGGCTCCGCTGGCGGTGTGCATTCGGACACGAATTCGAGGCAAGCCCCGCGCTCGTGCTGCTCGGTGGACATTGGTGCCCGCATTGCATGCCCGGCCCCTGGAATTACGAAGCCGAAGCGGTGCACAACCCCTTCCTTGCACAAGTCTGCAGATCGCGCACGTGCAAGCGTTGCGACGACTGCGCGGCGCGTACGA
>JAJXYI010000546.1 GCA_021780625.1 bacterium
GAGGGGCTCGGGGCGATCCTGGCAAAAGTAGACCTGGCAAATCCGGACGCCTCGATCGACCGGATTCTGAAGTTCGTGGACTATGGGCATGCGTCGATCGGCGGATTGACGGGTGGCCTGGCCATCGCGCTCGACGGGGTTTCGATGTGGCTCGCGTACAAGCTGTTCGAGATTTCCCAGATGGCCGACGGCCAGGAGTCCAGCACGCGTTACATCACGATGGATCCGGCGAACCTGCCATTGCCCTCCGAAATCGGCGTGCCGGAGGAACTCGCGCCGCGCTGGCTCGATGTGATGGCGCGATGCTATGCCGCCTACGGGGCAGAGTATGCGCGGCTCGACCGGCTCGGCCTGGAGGAGCCCGGGCGCGTGCGGGTGCCAAAGGATGCGAAGCCCGCGGTGGTTGCGCGTATCCGAAAAAACTATGCGCTCGATCGCGCGCGCTATTTCATTCCGCTGGCCACGCTGACGAACGTCGGGCTCGTCCAGAGCGCGAGAATGTGGGCCCAGACGGTGAAGCATCTTGATTCGCTTCCGCAGCCCGAGGCGCGTGCCGCCGCCGCACTGATCCGCGATGAGCTGGTGAAGCTTGCGCCTAGGCTCATGCGTCACAGCGGAGCCGAGCCCTCGTACGTGGAGCAGGCGCGCCAGGAGCTGGCCGCGAGCGCGGCGATGGGTCTCGAGCGCCTCTCCTCGGCCCAGCTCGCGGATGAGGTTTGGGTCCATGTGGATCGCAGCGTGCCGCCCTGGTATGCGGAGACGCAGTCGGTATCCGAAGCCCTGAAGCATCGGGCCAACCGGTACGGGCAGTGCGGTGCGGCGATTCGCCGGATGCGCGTGACCTTTGCCTGGAACAACATGGCGGTGGCCGAGCTTCGCGACCTCAACCGCCACCGCACCGGCAATCGAAGCACGCCGCTGATCCAGGCCGGGCTCTACCTGCCCTCCGAGATCGATCGCGGCGTGCACGGACGCCTGGTGGCGGACCAGACGCAGCTTCTCGGAGACCTGATGCGCTGGGGCAGTGCGTCGTATGTTTATGGGCTGGTGCTCGGGAGCCAGACACCGTTCGAACACAGCACCATGGCCGACAAGTTCATCTACGAGGCCGAGCTTCGCACCGGGATGGGCGCCCATTTTCGTTATGCGGAACACCTCGGGGCAGCGCTCCGGGAGTTCGTGCGCCAGGTGCCCGAGGCCAGGGACTGGGTGGTCGAGGGAACCGCTGAGCCCGAGTAGGATTCCGTGCATGCGGACTGGATTGTGCATGAAGGCAAGCTTCGCTCGCGCGGGCGGTTGCATAATCGCGGCTTCCTGCTAGGCTCTTGCATCTTTCGATGAGCTGGCACGTGCTCCCAGTCCTCCCCGGTACCCCATGAGCGCCTTCCGCGTAGTGCAGTTCAACATGCAGTATGGCCAGGTTTGGAACGATGACGATCCAGACGGCGCGCCGGTGAACCTGTTCGAGACCTGCCGGGAGATCCGTCGCCACAACGCGGACATCATCCTGCTCCAGGAGGTCGAGCACGTCGGACCGGACGGCATGCGCCCCGCGTCGCAGCCCAACTACCAGCGTCTGCAGTCGGCGCTGAAGGGATACGACAGCGTGCTCGCGTTTCCGCGACCGGATCCGCGTGAACTCCCCTTCGGCACGGGCCTGGCGATATTCTCGCGCACGGCGCTGCACGACTTCGAGCGGCACGAGCTGCCGTCGCCCCCGATTCCCTTCACGTTCGGCGGCGGGGAGCGCACTCCGACGGACCGGCTCATGATCGGGGTGACCACCCAGGTGGCGGGCCGGCGTCTCAGGCTGTTCAATACGCACCTGCTGGCGTTCTTCATGCTGAACAGCTCGAGCGAACTCCATCCCGGCCAGAGGCGACGCGTCGTGGAGATCCTGAGACAGGCGCCGGAGCCCGCGCTGATCGGGGGGGACTTCAACGTCAGCCGCCACGCTCCGCTGGTGGAGCAGATGGGCGAGGCGGGGTTCGCGCCCGTGCAGGCCGCCGTCCCGACCTGGCGGCGGCGGCCCTACGTGCTGGATCACATCTTCCTGGGCAGGGGGCTGCGCTGCATCTCGCATGCGGTCGTCGAGACCCAGGCCTCGGACCACCATGTCCTGGTGGCCGACGTGGAGTTCACCTGAGCGGGGGCGGCTTCCCTGTATCGCCAGAGCGGTGACAACCGCGGCCGGATCACTTGACGGCGACCTCGACGACGAAATTCTGGGACTGGCCGGGCAGAACCCACCGCAGGCCCATCTGGTGTTCGGGAGCGTTCGCGGGCCCCATCCAGGGCTCGACGCAGAAATAGGGCGCCTTGTCGTCGGGCGTCCAGGTGACGATCGTCGTCTCGGGGGGCGGGACCTTGGCATTGCCCACCCGGACGTGGATGTCGCCGGGCCGTCCCCTCTCGCCGAACGCGACCGTGTTGCTCTTGAGGCCCGTGTGGAAGACGTCGATGAGGTTCGGATTGTTGAGGGGCTCGTCGAGCTTGAGCGCGGGTCCGGGCAGGAGGCCTCCGGTCTTTTCCATGTCCTGGACGAAGGTCTTGGATGAGGGGATGCGGATGAGATAGTCCGCGCGTGTCGTTCCCTCGCTCCAGGGGCAGATGAAATAGAAATGGTGGCCGGCGCACCAGGGAATGGGCTGGGAGCCGAGGTTGCGCAGCGTGTATTCGCAGGCGAGGCCGAAGGGCTCGAAGAGGTAGGCGACCTCGAATTCGTAGTCGAAGGGGTAGCAGGCGCGGGCTTCCTCGCCGGGGACCATGACGGCGGCGAACCCGCGGGCGTCGAGGCGGGTGACGGCGAATTTGCTCTGTCGGGCGAGTCCGTGCGAGGGCATCGGACGGCGCTCGCCATCCGGGCCGCGCCAGTGGTTGACCAGGCCGCGGTCGAAGGTGCGCGCGCAGAAGGGAAATAGGATGGGGTTGCCGCCGCGGACCTTGGCGAATTCGTCGATCGACTTGATCTCGGGCCAGTAGATGACATCGCGGACGGAGCCGTCGCCCAGCAGCAGGTTCCAGTTCATCAGGCGTGCGCCCCGCTCAGGCAGCGCGAGGAACGTCGACGGGCCGCACTGCCACTTGATGAGAGTCTGTCCGAGGTACGGAACCTTTTCCATGGCCTCCAACAAAAGGCACGGGCCTGCGTGTGCAAGCCCGCCCTTGTGGCATCGATACCTCATTCGGACGGGGACCGGGCATTTAACGTGAACGTCGCGAGATTGTTGGAAACGAGCCCCTGGGATTCCACACGGAGCGCGCTTGCAGCGTCCGGGGCATCCGCCCATGGTGACCTCCTCATGTCCAGCTTCCTCCGCCACGCTCTTGCGTTATGGCTCACCCTCGTGGGCTGCCTGGCGCTGCCTGCCGGGGGCACCGGAAAGTCGGAGGCGCACAAGACTGTCTCAGTGGTGGTGATCCCCGTTCACGGCGAGATTGCCAAGCCGGTGTTCTTCATCATCCGGCGCGGTCTCAAGGAGGCCATCGAGCGAAAGGCGGACGTCGTGGTCCTCGACATGAGGACGAAGGGCGGGGCGCTGGACACGACATTCGATATCATGGACGCCCTCGGAAAATTCCATGGCGACACGATTGCTTTCGTCGACTCCGAAGCGATGTCCGCAGGGGCATTCATCTCGGCCACCACGAAGGAAATCTGGATGACCCCCGAGGGCATCATCGGGGCGGCTGCTCCGGTGACCTCGACCGGGCAGGACATCGAGTCGACGATGAAGGAGAAACTTGTGAGCTACCTGACGGCGCGCATGCGGGTCGTTTCGCAGGGCAAGGGGTATCGGGGCGAGGTGGTGACCGCGATGATCGACTCGGACTACGAGTTGAAGATTGGCGACAAGGTGCTCAAACCCAAGGGCAAGTTGCTTTCGCTCACGGCCGTCGAGGCGGCGAAGACCTACGGCAATCCCCCCGAGCGGCTGCTTTCTGCGGGCACGGCGAAGGATCTCGACGACCTGCTGACCCAGAAATACGGCGCGGGGAATTTCGTCGTCAGGACGCTGCACGCGACTTGGTCTGAGCAGCTGGCGGTGGTGCTCAATTCGCTCTCACCCGTGTTGCTCGGGCTCGGCCTGCTCTCGCTGTTCATCGAGTTCAAGACGCCGGGATTCGGGTTCTTCGGAGTCGCCGGCATCGTGCTTCTTGCGGCCGTGTTCCTGGGGAGCTATGTCGCGGGACTGTCGGGCCACGAACCGGTGGTCTTCTTCGTGGTGGGTCTCGTGTTCGTGCTTTTGGAGGTGCTGTTTTTCCCTGGAGTGGCCGTCATGGCATTCTCCGGGATACTCCTGATGTTTGGCTCTCTCCTTTGGGCGATGGCGGACATCTGGCCCCAGCAGCCCATCCATTGGACTGGCGATGTGTTTGTCCGACCCCTGATGAACCTGGGGCTTGGGCTCGGCCTGGCCGTCGTGCTTGGCATCCTGCTGGCTCGGTTCCTGCCCAAGGGTTGGCTCTGGGACCGGATGATCTTGGAGACGACGGTGTCGTCCTCCGCCCAGTCGGCCGGTCTCGCGCCAGGGGCCGGAGTCGGCTTGGATGCGCTCGTGGGCCGGACTGGAGTGGCAGCGACGGCTCTGAGGCCGTCCGGGCAGGTGGAGATCGATGGCCGCCGGTTCGAGGCGCGCGTGGAAGTTGGTGCGATCGACGCGGGTGCCGCGGTGGTCGTCCGGGGGCGGAACGATTTTTCGTTGATCGTCGAAAAAACGAGCTGAAGCCATGGGACTCATCCTATTCCTGTTCATTGCCGGCATCGTGCTGATCGTGCTCGAGGTCCTCATGCCTGGAGCCGTCCTGGGCGTGATTGGAGGAATCTCGATGTTTGCGGGGTGTGCCGTGGCGTTCAGTCGGATCGGCTTGGGCGGAGGACTCATCGCCACCGTCGCGGCCCTGGCGATCCTTGGCGTGGCGCTCTACCTGGAGTTTTATCTGATCCCCCGCACCGGGCTCGGACGGCAGTTGTTTGTTCACTCGTCCAACACCTCGACCAGCCAGGGGCCCATCGCTTCGGACGAGATCATCGGTCGCGAAGCGGTCGCCGCGACCACGCTTGCGCCGAGCGGCTACGTTCTCGTCGATGGCCGGCGCTACGAGGCGTTCTCCCAGTCCGGGCACATTGGGCTGGGCGAGAAGCTAATCGTGTCGGGTCGCGATAATTTCCGTCTCATCGTCAACAAATCCTCCCCATCATGAATGGCTATATCATCCTCGCGATCATCCTCGCGATCCCGGTCCTGTTCGTCATCTTCCTGGCGCTTTCGTTTTTCAGCACCTGGCTGAAGGCCTGGCTCAACGGGGCGCCGGTCGGAATGTTGAACCTGCTCGGCATGCGGCTCGGCGGAGTTCCGTACGGGCTCGTCGTCGAGGCGCGCATCACCGCGGTGAAGGCGGGTATTCCGCTCATCACCGACAAGATCGCAGCGCACTTTCTCGCCGGAGGCAACGTGGTGCCGACGGTCCAGGCGATCATTGCTGCCCAGAAGGCGGGCATCATGCTCGACTGGGACCGTGCCTGCGCGATCGACCTGGCGACGAAGGGATCGGGCAAGAGCGTGATCGAGGCGGTGCGCACGAGCGTCGACCCGAAGGTGATCGACTGCCCGAACCCCGAGTCGGGGCGCGTGACCATCGATGGTGTCGCGAAGGACGGCATCCAGGTGAAGGTGAAAGCCCGGGTGACGGTGCGCACGAATCTCGACCGCTTCGTCGGCGGCGCCAAGGAGGAGACGATCATCGCCCGCGTGGGCGAAGGCATCGTGACGACCATCGGTTCCTCCGACTCGTACAAGCATGTGCTCGAAAGCCCGGACCAGATTTCCAAGACGGTGCTCGCGCGCGGCCTTGATGTGGGATCGGCGTTCGAGATCCTCTCAATCGACATCGCCGACGTGGACGTCGGTGAGAATGTTGGCGCGAAGCTGCAGGAGGCGCAGGCGATGGCGAACAAGAACATGGCGCAGGCCCAGGCCGAAATCCGCCGCGCCAGCGCGGTGGCCCTCGAGCAGGAGATGAAGGCCAAGGTCCAGGAGATGCAGGCCAAGGTCGTCGAGGCCCAGGCTGAAGTGCCACGCGCGATGGCCGAGGCCTTCCGCAACGGCCGCCTCGGCGTGATGGACTATTACAAGCTGGAGAACATCCAGGCGGACACCTCGATGCGGTCCACGATCGCGCATCCGGAGGCGAAGAAGTGACGTCATGGAATGGCTTCTGAATCACCCTGAGGTTCTGGTCGCCCTGGCGGGCGCCCTTGCGTTCCTGTCGAAGAAACGTCGCCGGCAGCCGCCGGACACCGCGCAGTCTGCGGGGCAGGGGCAGCCGTCACGGGTTTTCGACTCCGAGGATCGCCGTGTGGATGAGGAGATACGGGCACGGCAGATCCGCGAGGAGATGTTGCGCCGCCGGCTGCAGCGCGCGGCTGGTGAAGGGGCGGAGAACCCGGGCACTGGGGTGCAACCGCCCCAGGTGAAACCACCAAGGCCTATCGAAGCGCCGCCTCCGATATTTCGCGATCCGCTGACGGAAATGATGAAGGAGATCGCGCGCACGCTGCAGCCCGAGGCGCCGCCTCTGCCCGCCGCTCCCGAACCACCGGCCCCGAAGGACGACACCCAGGAGCGTGTGAGGGTGCTTCAGGCAAGGGTGTCCGTCCTGGAGCGCGAATAGGCTTAATAGGAGGAGCGT
>JAJXYI010000555.1 GCA_021780625.1 bacterium
CAGGAGGATGCTTCGGTCCTCGGCTGAAAAGTGGGGTGACTCGCAGAGCTTGCGTGCGATCTCGACGAGTTCCTTGGTCTGGCCGCCGAGCATTTCGTCGTAGGTGCTGAGCACGCGCGTGCACAGCTCGAGGGAATGGTCGTAGCTTTCGGCGAGCCGGGCGTTCACCGCGTCGAGTTCGCGCTTCTGGGCCTCGAGGTCGCGAACCTTCTGTTCCAGCGAGGCGTTGGCGGCCTTCAGCTGGTCGGTGAGTCGGCTGGCCTCGCTTGAGAGCGCAGAGTTGTGCGTCACGAGCTCGAACCGCTGGTAGGCATTGCGGATGGAGGTGGTGAGCTCCTCGCGCAGCCACGGCTTTGCGACGAAGCGGAAGATCTCCCCCTTGTTGATCGCCTCGATGATCGTGGGCAGCGAGAGCACCGCCGTGATGAGGATGCGCGTCGCATTGGGTTGGACGCGCTTGCAGGCGGTGAGGAAATCCAAGCCGCTCATCTCGGGCATGCGCTGGTCGGAGATGATCACTGCAAAGGTCTGGCCCGCCAGCGCCTCCAGGGCCTTGGTCGGGCTTGTGAAGGCCACCACGTGGAAGCGGTCGCGCTCGAGCGTCTCCTTGAGGGCCGACAGCACGATCGGCTCGTCGTCCACGACGAGAATCGGATAATCGGATACTGGAGGGCGGTCGCTCATGCCTGGGAGAGCGCGGCGGGAGACGAGGCGCTCGGGGGCTTGGGATTGGCGGGAAAGGCGGTGATGGCGCTGACGAGGTAGTCCGCGATGTGGTCGAGCGGCAGCTGCCGCTGCGCGGCTCCGTTTTCCCAGGCGGCCTTGGGCATGCCATAGACGATGCACGAGGCCTCGTCCTGGGCGAACGTCACGGCCCCTTTTTCCCTGAGCCGGAGGAGCCCTTCGGCTCCGTCCTTGCCCATGCCGGTGAGCAGGCCGGAGAGCACATGGGGGCCGGCGCAGTCGGCGCCGGATTTGAACAGGACGTCCACGGCGGGACGCTGGTGCCAGATCATCGGGCCGTCGGCGACGCGCACACGGTAACGCTCGCCCACGCGCTGCACCATCATGTGGTAATTGCCGGGCGCGATGAGGGCCAGGCCGGGCGTCAACACGTCTCCGTCGACGGCCTCGCGCACTTCGAGCTGGCAGATCTTGTTCAGGCGCTGGGCGAAGGCCTGGGAAAAGCGGGGCGGGATGTGCTGAACGATCGCAATGGGCGGCAGGGTGTTGGGCAGCTTGGTGAGGATCTCGCTGAGGGCCTCCGTGCCGCCCGTGGACGCGCCGAGCAGGATGAGGGCCCGCGGGTCGCGGCAGAGGAGCTGCGACGGAGTCGCCGGGGGAGGTTTGGCGACGGGTGCGGGCGGGGCGGGGCGCCGGATCACTGGCTGGACCGCGGAGTCCCTGGCGCGGTCGGAGGCCGGGCGGCGCGACTTATCCTGCGGGACCGCGGCCTGCGCGGGGTCGTCACTTTCGGGCAAGGGGCGGCGCTTCACCTTCGCAATGGCCGCCGCCTTGATCTTCTCGATGAGCTGCGGACCGAGGTCGCCGAAGGACGATGCGCCGTCCGGTTTGCCCAGCACGTCGATCGCGCCGAGCTGCAGGGCCTCGAGTGCCACCTGCGAACCGCGCTGGGAGAGCGAACTCATGATGATCACCGGCATCGGGCGGTGATCCATGATGAGCTGCAGGAACGTGAGCCCGTCCATGCGCGGCATCTCGATGTCGAGCGTCATCACGTCGGGCTCCAGGTCCTTGAGCTTGTTGCGTGCGATGTACGGGTCCATGGCGGTGCCCACGACCTCGATATCCGGATCGGCCTTCAGGGCGTCGGTGACCAGGCGGCGGACCACTGCCGAGTCATCGACGACGAATACACGGATTTTTCGGTTGGAGGCGTTGGTCATGAGCGCGGATGGAGTGCCGCATGTGCGGCGGCCTGTGCGCGGGTGGAAATGGCTTGTGCGCCGGTCCATGATGAGCACACGCGCGCCCCGCCGTTGGAATCCTCAGAATGGATACAACGCGAAATCGCGATCGGGTCGAATGTCTTGGCGGGGTGGCCCATGGAATGGAGGTAAAGGATTGCCTAGGCGGCCCGGCGATAGATTGCCGGCCGGATCATCGTGAGGCCATGCTGGATTGCTGTCAGGCTTTCGGAGTGGCCGACCAGAAGATAACCCCCGGGAACCAGGCAACGGGTGAGGCGGTTCACGAGCTCCTGCTGGGTCGGGTGGTCGAAGTAGATCATGACGTTCCGACAGAAGATCACGTGGAACAGGTCCTTGCTGGGCGGTTCGCCCTCGAGGAGATTGAGCTGGCTGAAGCGCACCTGCTCGGCGAGGTCGGGTTTGACGCGGAAATTACCTTCCTGGGGGCCGAAGCCCTTTTGGAAGTACAGGGTGAGCATCTCCTGCGGCACCTTCGAGACGGTCTCCTCGCGATAAACGCCTTCGCGCGCCTTCGCCAGGATCCGGTGCGAGATGTCGGTGGCCTCGATGCTCCAGGGCCATTGGGTGTTCTGCCGGCGCGTGAATTCCGCCAGCGTGATGGCGATGGAGTAAGGTTCCTCTCCTGAGGACGACGCGGCGCTCCAGAGATTGAATCGCGACCAGCGTTCCGCCTGCCGGCGGCGGTTCATTTCCGGAAGGATGTGCCCATACAGGAAATCGAAGTGCTCCTTTTCCCGGAAGAAATAGGTGTGGTTGGTCGAGATCGCGTCGATCAGGTGGCTCAGCTCCTCCTTGTCCTCACCGTGCTTCAGGTACTTGCAGTATTCGGTTATCGACGGCAGGTTCTTGGCCCTGAGTCTCTTGTTCAGACGGGCGGTAACGAGTTCACGCTTGTCCGGGCCGAGGTTGATGCGGCTGCGGTTGTAAACCAGTTTGCGGATGAAATCGTAGTCGCTGTCCCTGATCATGAGTGGGCCGGGAAAGTATCGTCACATTTGGCGCTGACTGTAAGGTGGCGGGGAATGTTTTTACCGGGTCGCCCTGGAAGGGATGCTGGCATTCCCGCTGCAGGCTCCGGAGGGGAGGGGAGGGCGGCAAAAATTGCCGTTTGAGGGTGCTTGGCGTCCGAGCGCAAAAGCACAGCAGGTGGACGCAGCGATGAGAAAAATTTAAACCATCGGACGTCAATCGGATAAGGAACTTTCGAGCACGGTGGCACCCACGCTGCTAAACGTCAGGCTGCATGATCGACCCGCTCTTCAAATCCGACAACTTTCCGCTGGCCCGGAAGCTTTTGGATGCGTCGGTGCTGCGCGGGGATGCCATCGCAGCGAACATCGCGAATGCCGAAACGCCCGGTTACCGTCGCGTCGATCTCGCTCCGGATTTCGCCCGCCAGTTGTCGTCGATCGTCGAATCCGGCGCCTCGCCCGACGCGCTCAGCCACCTCAAGCCGAGCCTGGTGCAGGACCAGTTTGCGCGCTCGATGCGCCCCGACGGCAACACGGTCGACGTCGAACACGAACTGGTCGAGATGAACAAGAACACCGTCGATTACGATTACCTGACCGAGATCGTGAGCCACGACATCCGCCAGTTGAAGATGGCAATCACCGGCCAGGCGACCTGAACCCCGCCCATCCCAAACCCGCTCCGATCATGAATCTCATCGCAGGTGTCGACCTTTCAGCCAGTGCGCTCAATGCGGAGAAGACCCGGCTCGATATCATCGCCGAGAACATTGCGAACGCCCAGACGACCCGGGGACCCAACGGCCGCCCTTATCAACGCCAGATCGTCACATTCGAGTCCGAATTGATGAAACATCACGCGGCCGATGGTTCAGTGGTCGGTCCCCAGCTGCAGGGCGTCGAGGTGGCCGGCATCTCCCGTGATCCGACTCCCGGCCAGCGCGTGTACGATCCGCAGAATCCCGACGCCGGTCCCGATGGCACGGTCCAGATGCCCAACGTGAATCTCGCCTACGAAATGGTCGACCTCATCTCCGCGTCCCGCGCCTACGAGGCCAACCTCAGCGTCGTGCACAACGCCCGCCAGATGGCCGACAAGGCCCTCCAGATCGGACATTGAGCGAACGCCGTCCTTTCCTCCTGAACCCCTGAACAGCCATGGCTCTCATCGGATCGGTCAACAGTGTAGCCGCCTCTCCTTTCGTGAAGATGGCGGACGTGATCCAACCGACGGAAAATGCGACGATCACGGGCAACCCCTCCGCAATCACGGGAACGGGATCCGTGCAAAAGGGCGGCTTCGGTTCGCTCTTTGAAAACATGATCCAGTCCGTGGATCAGAAAGAGACCCAAGCCAACGCGATCACCCAGCAGGTCCTCCTCGGCAAGAACGACCAGTTGCACCAGTCGGTCATCGCGATGCAGGAGGCCTCGGTTGCCTTTTCCCTGATGGTTGAAGTGCGCAACAAGCTCGTCGACTCCTACCAGGAACTCATGCGCCTGCCCGTGTGAGCCACCACCCATTTCGGTAACCCCTTGCCTGTCCCGTGAAAGAATTCGGCCAATCGCTCCTCAATCTCTGGAAGCAGCTCGGTCTCAACCAGCGCGTTTCGCTGATCGTCGCCTCGCTCGCCGTGGTGGCTGGTCTCGTGGCGCTGGTGATCTGGTCTCGTCAGCCGGACTACCAGTTACTGTACGGACGGCTCTCAGACAAAGACTCCGCCGCGATCATCTCCGAACTCGAGACTGAGAACATTCCACACAAGATCGCCAACGGCGGAAGCACGGTGTACGTCCCCTCCGACCAGGTGTACAAGCTCCGCATGAGCCTCGCCTCGAAGGGACTCCCCGCCGGCGATGGGGTGGGATTCGAGATCTTCGACAAGGGCCAGTTCGGCCTCAGCGACTTCGTCCAGCGCACGAATTACATGCGCGCCCTCCAGGGGGAACTCGCCCGCACGATCGACCAGCTCGACGGTGTTGCTTCGTCCAGGGTGATGATCGTGCAGCCGGAGAATCGGTTGCTCGTGACCGGCCAGGGTGTGAAACCCACCGCCTCCGTCTTCGTCGAACTGTCGAGGGACAATCTGAAGCCCGAGGCCGTCAACGCGATCCGGCACCTCGTGGCGAACGCCGTCCAGGGCCTGGTGCCCGACGACGTGGCGGTCGTCGACAACCGCGGGCGCGTGCTCTCCGAGGCACTGAAGGAGGATCCACTGCTCGGGTCCGCCGCGAGCCAGATGCGTTACAAGGAGCAGGTGGAGCAGTATCTTTCGCAGAAGGTCCAGTCGATGCTCGAACCCGTCATCGGCGCGGGCCAGGTGGTCGTTCGCGTATCCGCCCAGATCGATACCGAGAGTTCGACCCAGACGCAGGAGAGTTACAATCCTGACAGCCAGGTCGTGCGCCAGCAGAGCATCACCGACGACACGAGCAACTCGTCCGAATCCCACTCGGGCGGCGCCACGGGGGTGAGTTCCAACACCCCGGGAGGCGCTGGTGCGCAGGACGCCGCGGGCCGTCCGGTCACCACCAACCAGACTTCACGCAAGACGCAGACCACCTCCTACGAGATCAATCGCACGGTCACGAACATCACCCACAATCCGGGCGCCCTCAAGGCGGTGACCGCCTCGGTGTTCATCGCCGAGCGCATGGCCGCCCCGCCGCCGGGAGCGCCCGCCGGTTCCAAGCCCGTCCCGCAGCCGCGCTCGCCCCAGGAGCTCAACGCTCTGCGCCAGATCGTGATGAACGCGCTCGGGCTGCAGCTGGCGCCCGGACAGAATCCGGACAGCCTCGTCACGCTCGAGGAGGTTCCGTTCACGACCACCAACGTCTCCAAGGAAATTGCCACGATCCAGAAGGAGACGGCGATCCAGTCGTGGATGTCGGTGGGAAGCCGATACGTCTCGTTCTTCGTCGCCGCCGGCCTGTTCTACCTCTTCCTCCGAATGCTGAAAAAGCAGCGTCCGCAGCCCGTGCCCGTGGAGCTTCTCGCCGAGATGCCCGCGGTGTCCCAGCGGGGCGCCCTGCAGATCGGCTCGGGCGGCGTCACTCCGGAGGTCCTCAACGAATTGATCCGGCAAAAACCCATGAACGTCGGTGCGGCCTTGCGTGACTGGGCAAGCATCAAGAAGGTGGGCTGAGCAACCGATCTCTCCGCCATGGCAGACATCGACTACTCCAAGCTCACCCGGCAGCAGAAGCTCGCGATCTTCCTGATCGTGATCGGTCCGGAGGCGGCCGCGGAGATCCTAAAGACCTTCGACGACACCGAAATCGAGCTGCTTGCGCGCGAGATGTCGAATTTCCCCATGGTCGCCGACGACGTGCGCAAGCAGGTCCTCGAGGAATTCGCTCCGTTGATCGGGGACAGCTGCATGTCGACCCTGGGCGGCCTTCCCTTTGCGCAGCGCACCCTTGAGATCGCGAAGGGCGACTTCAAGGCCTCGTCCATCATCGGTCGGGTCGGCCCCACGGGCAGCTCGGTCGAGGTGATCAAGGACATCAGCGAGATGGAGGGACGGCAGATCTTCAACCTGATCAAGAGCGAGCAGCCGCAGACGATCGCCTTTGTCATCTCCTACCTGGATGGCCCGAAGGCCGGCGAAATCTTCACCATGCTCTCGCCTGACGTACGCGAAGACGTGATCGAGCGGCTCGGATCAATCGAAAGCACCTCGCTGGATCTAGTGGCCAAGATCGTCCGCAGCCTGGGCAAGCATTTCGATACGAAAGTGCGCCCCACTTTCCATCACAGCGGCG